>NZ_VPEU01000007.1:0-82671 GCF_013416975.1 Acinetobacter sp. YH18001
AGCAGGGTAAAGGAGAAAATTTAACTTAGACAGTCATCTATTTGACAGAAATACAGCGGCTTATTTTTTCTAAGTCAGGAGATATAAATATGATTAAAAAGCGGTGGTGTTAAGTAAGAGAGAAGAATGAATAGAAAAAGTTTGGATGACGGTGTTGAACAGATTGTTGCTATTTTATTTGAAAGTTATACAACATCTACCCATTGCTGAGAATAGGTAGATGTCGCTTTCATTTATTGCCCGTTTTTAAGCTGCATCAACAGCTCAAAGTTATGCAGACGCTTGTCAGTGTCATAGATGTCACAAGTGAAGATAAACTCATCGACATCATATCTGGCCAAAAGCGATTCCAGCCCAGCTTTCACAGTTTCTTTGGAGCCGACCTGTGCCATGGCAAAGAAATTATCAACCGACATTTTCTCGGCAGGTGACCATAGACCGTCCATTGAATCTATCGGCGCTTTCAGTTTTAAGGTCTGACCACGAATCAATGACAAAACCCGCTGATAGGCACTGGTCGCGAGGTATTCTGCTTCTTCATCGCTATCTGCCACACAGGTTGGGACACCCATTGAGACATAAGGACGTTCCAGATATTCGGAAGGCTCAAAGTTTTCACGATACAGCTGAATCGCCTGACCGAGCATACGCGGGGCAAAATGTGAAGCAAAAGAATAAGGCAGGCCCAGTTTTGCTGCAAGTTGTGCACTGAACAGACTCGATCCGAGTAGCCAGACCGGAACATGCGTGCTTTGACCGGGAGTCGCAACAATACGCTGATTTGGCTCTGGATCTTTAAAATATTGCAAAATTTCCAGAATATCTTGCGGGAACTGATCTTCAGTTTCCTGACGGCCACGGCGCAGGGCACGCATGGTCATCTGGTCAGTTCCAGGAGCACGGCCCAGACCGAGTTCAACACGATCTGGATATAAGGTCGCTAAAGTTCCGAATTGCTCAGCCACCACCAGCGGCGCATGATTCGGGAGCATAATCCCGCCTGAGCCTAAAGTTAAGCTTTTGGTGTTCGCCAGTAAATAGCCTAAAAGAACGGCTGTGGCTGAACTGGCAATGCCATCCATATTGTGATGTTCTGCCAGCCACATTCGGCTATAACCCAGTTGTTCTGCTGCCTGGGCAAGCTCCAGCGCGTGGTTCAGCGCGAATTGAATAGTCTTATCGTCACGAACAGGAACCAGTTCGAGGATAGAGAACCGGGTATCGTTAAGTGTACGCATCGTATTACTCTTAAATAGACATGACTAAAAGCATACGACTTTGCATTGTATTTGTATATCGAAAAAAATCGATATAAGTGTAAACGAAAATAACAGGCAAAAAAATAAGCATCCGAAGATGCTTATTTAAGGAGGGAAGCTTAGAGAGTGCAGCCTTAACGACGACGGTTGTTATAGCGATAGTCATTCGTGCGGTAGTTTTTTGAACTGTAGCGACGGTCATAGCGGTCATCATAACGGCGATCCTCACTGACTTTTTTACCCAGTGCTGAACCACCCGCAGAACCTAGTGCTGCACCGATATAACCGCCATTGGTACCCGCCATATTTCGGCCGACTGCATAACCGGCACCACCACCGAGGGCACCACCGATAATCGCACCATTACGGTCACGTTTGTTTGCCGCAACAGCTGCACCAGCACCACCACCAATCGCAGAACCGATGGTTGCACCGGTTGTACCACCCATTTTATTACCCACGGCTGCACCAACCACACCACCAAGTGCTGAAGCTAAAGCTGTATTGGTGGTATTACCGGCATTGGCTGCTGTCATACCCATGGCTGAGGTTGCTACAACAGCGATCATTAGAGATTTATAGTTCATGAGTACACCTTTTCGTATATCTAGCTGTATTTGTTGATAAGATCAATTTAATCTAGCAAGCGTCAAACAGCATGAAGGCCGTGTTGACGAATTGTGATTTTTATCTCCTTAATTTATTCATGATTTTGAGTGAATAATTTTATGTATTACATGAATTTGACTGTGTTTGAAAAGCATAAAAAAAGCACCCGAAGGTGCTCTTAATGACGAATGTCTGAGGTCTAACGCATTGATCAGTTATAACGGTAATGACGTTTTTTCTTGTAGTGGCGTGATTTGGCTTTTTCTGCAGTTTTGTCTTTGGAAATCTTGTTACCTAATGCAGCACCACCGGCAGCACCCAAGGCTGAACCGATATAACCGCCATTGCTGCCGCCCATGTTTTTACCTACGGTATAACCTGCACCGCCACCCAAAGCACCACCGATTGCAGATTCAGTACGGTTCTTTTTGCTACTTGCCACTGCTGCGCCGCCTGCACCACCTAAGGCTGCGCCAAGTGTAGCGCCAGTATTGCCGCCCATGTTTTTACCTAGGGCTGTACCTGCAACACTACCTAAGGCACTTGCTGCTGCAACACGTGCTGTACTGTCTGCATGTGCATTTACCGCCATCATTGAACCAGCAGCTAAAACTGTACTCATTAAAAGTGCGTTGAGTTTCATGTCATCACTCCGTGTCCATTAACAGGACTGTATTTATTTCGATGTGGAAAATGTAACAAATCATGCCCAGAATAATATGAAGATGTTTCTCCATAATTCACTGCTTTATTTGATGAATTGTAAAATCTGCAAGAAATAAGCATAAGATCGATTATAAAAAAGGCAATTCCACTATTTTTAATCTTATTTGTTAACAAATGCTGCCGAGAGAGAATGATAGCGGCGTGGACTTACTCAATAATGATGTTCATTAGAAGCCAGAATCGTTAAACTAGGCGCAATTTTTTGATTTCGCTGTGCTAAATCGGTTTTTAGTTGCAGCCTATGTTTTGAGATTTTTTAAAAAATGAAAGAATCGTTACGTTTACGATTAGACCAACTCTCTGACCGCCACGAAGAGCTGACAGCATTATTGGCTGATATAGAAGTAATTTCAGACAATAAACGTTTTCGTCAGCTGTCGCGTGAGCATAATGACCTGACAGAAATCACCAGCGTTTGGAGCAAGTACAGACAGGCTGAAGAAGATATTGAAACAGCTCAGGCCATGTTGTCGGACCCGGACTTTAAGGAAATGGCACAAGAGGAAATCAAAGAAAATAAAGCTTTGATTGAAGCGCTTGAATCAGACCTGAATATTCTGATGATTCCAAAAGATCCAAATGATGCCAACTCTGCTTATCTGGAAATTCGTGCCGGAACCGGCGGCGATGAAGCAGCGATTTTCTCGGGTGATCTGTATCGCATGTATAGTAAATATGCAGAAAATCAAGGCTGGCGTATTGAAATCCTGTCAGAAAATGAAGGTGAACACGGCGGTTATAAAGAAGTGATTTGCCTGATCAATGGTGACGGTGTATATGGTCGCTTGAAGTTTGAGAGTGGTGCGCATCGTGTACAACGTGTGCCAGCAACCGAATCGCAAGGTCGTGTACATACGTCTGCTTGTACCGTTGCGATCTTACCGGAAGTCGATGTCGATACTTCGGTAGAAATCAATTCCTCGGATTTGCGGATTGATACTTACCGTGCCTCAGGTGCTGGTGGTCAGCATATTAACAAAACTGATTCTGCGGTACGTATTACCCATTTACCGACAGGCACGGTAGTGGAGTGTCAGGATGAACGTTCGCAACACAAAAACAAAGCCAAAGCGATGGCACTTTTGGTGTCTCGTTTAGAAAATGCCAAACGGGCTGCTGCCGATGCTGCAACCTCTGAAATGCGTCGTGATCTGGTTGGTTCAGGGGATCGTTCAGAACGTATTCGTACCTATAATTACCCTCAAGGTCGTATGACCGACCACCGTATTAACCTGACTTTATACAAGCTGGATGCGGTCATGGAAGGTGATTTGACCGAATTGCTGGACAGCCTGCATCGCGAATATCAGGCCGATCAGTTGGCCATGCTTGCACAGCAGAATGGTGGATAATGAATATTTTACAAGCGCTGGCTTTACGCGGTGAAGCTGAAAGTTATGAGCGTCAGGAAAATGCCTGGTTGCTGGAACACATCACCAAGATTGATTCATTTAATCTGTTGATGAAAAAAGATCAGGAATTGACGCCTGAGCAGGAACAAGCTTATAAGGATGGTCTGGCACGAATTGCTGCCGGTGAACCTTTGGCTTATGTCACCGGTTCACAACCATTCTGGACTTTGGATCTGAAAGTCAGCAAAGATACGTTGGTGCCGCGTCCTGATACTGAAGTGCTGGTTGAAACCGTGTTAAAGTTAGATTTGCCTGAAGATGCCCGTGTGGTAGATTTGGGTACAGGCACAGGTGCAATTGCCTTATCGCTTGCATCGGAGCGTCCTGAATGGGTGATTGTTGCATCAGATATTTATGCGCCTACGCTTGAAGTAGCCAAATATAATGCAGAACAACATGATATTGAGAATGTAGAATTCGTTCTGGGTTCGTGGTTGAAACCATTTGGCCGTCAGTTCTTTGATGTGATTGCTTCAAATCCGCCGTATATCGATCCGGATGATGCACATATGCAGCATCTGGCGACCGAGCCGCAACGTGCACTGGTTGCGGATAAAAAGGGCTTGGCTGATTTGGAAGACATTATTATTCAGGCCAAAAAGCATTTAACCGTCAATGGCTGGGTGGTGCTTGAGCATGGTTATGATCAGGCTGATGCCGTGCAGCATCTATTTAAGCAGGCCGGTTATAAAAAGGTCCGTACCGTAAAAGATTATGGCGGTAATGATCGGGTGACTTTGGGTCAGTGGCCGCATTAATTTTTAATCCTTCTTTATGAAAAGAGCGACCGATTTGGTCGCTTTTTTTTTGGTTTTTTAAATTCTTAGATTAACATCTGAAATATCCAGTATTTTTAATGACATTCTATTACTATCCTATAAAGAAAAAAGTGATGCCAGAGCATCACTTTTGTTAAATTCTTTAAAAGAATTACATCGGATAGTCTTGCAGGCAGTCATAGACTTCGACTTGATCTAAGCCACCGGTTTCCATTGCCAGACAAAGCGCTACAACTTTCACGGTATCTGCCAAGTATTGTTCATCTTTGAGCGCAATACCTTGTTGCAGGGCGACAATGCGATCTGCCGGAATTTCTAAGGCTGCCGCAGTTTCAGTTGCATCAACACGGTTAAAGAACTGAACCACAACATCTTTAAGCGCTGAGTCAGAGGCACTTAAAATAGCTTGATTAAGCTGTTCAGAGATTTGATCAGCTGAATGAACTAAAGCATTGGCGAAGTTTTGAACAAGATTCTGTTCAAGAACATCAGTCATCTTTAACATGAAAATACCTTCAACTTAGGAGAAAATTTGGGAGTACAGCCAATAGCAAAGTGCTATAAATTGAGTGAAAAATAATCTATTCTCAGTCGAATTGCAAAGCTTTCTGGATGACTGTGTAGTCCTGCTAATATATGCTGCAGGGCTTGAAATTTATAATCACAGTAAAAATATGAACTTAAGTTTCAATAAAATTTTATTAATATTTTTTAAGTATTAAATTATATAAATTATCTAATATTATTTTGACGATAAGCTCCCGGACTGACTCCAGTCCATTTCTTAAAGGCACGATGAAAGGCGCTGGATTCCTGGAAGTTGAGCTGGTCACTGATGTCTTGCAAGCTTTGCTCAGTACGCGTCAATAATTCGATTGCGGTATCCCGGCGTATTTCATTTTTTAATTGCTGGTAGCTGACCCCTTCGCTTTTTAAACGCCGTTGTATGGTCGCCTCGGACATATTCATTTTTGAGGCAAGATCATTCAGTTCTAGCCATTCTGACGGTGAAACTTGCAGAAGCTGTCTGCGAATCTGGGTGCTGAGTGCATAAGGATTTTTAAAACGCACCAATAAATTGTGAGGCGTTTGTTGAATAAACTGATACCAGGATTGAGCATCCTGCTTAATCGGCAGTTGCAGATAGCTTGCATCAAACTGCACATAGTTTTCATTGGCCTGATATTCAATCTGTTCACAAAAACGGACTTTATAATCAAAATCATCGAGTGGTGCAGGACATTTTAATTGAATCTGATTCAGCAAAATCCGTTGTCCACTTAACCAGCAGATCAAGGTATGAATCAGCATCAGATAGGTCGCATAACTAAACATGCGTTTTGTAGATTTTAAATCATAAATCACGATATAGGCATAGTGTTCCTCAACGAGAAGCGTGCTTTGCAGATCGTCCAGAATCAAGTTGAGAAATTGCAAAATGTGTTGTAGCGCCTTTTCCAGTGTATCTGCCTGCATAAGCATTTTTGAAAGCAATTTAAAGCTGCCACGGCGCATGGCATGACTGTCCATGCCAAAAAATTCGTCATTCATGCTGTCTGCAAGCACTGTCCATAATTGGGCAAACTGGCTTACCGACACGCGCGCTTGAGGTGCATTGAGTACTTCGGCTGGAATATTGGCTTTTTTCAGAATAGTAGAGATATCAAATTCTAATCGTTTGGCATCGAGCAAGGCTTCCTTGACCAAGTCGATCGAAATAGTCCCTTTGCTATATTCCAGTGCAGGCTTATGCATGTTCAGTGTGACATCCTCATTTTTATTGTCCAAATACCTCAGGCAAGATGCAATATTTGGAAATTGTACAGAATAAAAACTCTGTTTACTCTGCATATTAAGTCGTATCTCAAATAGAAAATTATCAGGGAAGAAATATGAAAATTCAGGGAAAAGTCGTTGTGATTACCGGGGGAGCATCGGGTTTGGGTGCAGCGACAGCCACGCATCTGGTTGCACACGGTGCCAAAGTGATTCTGGTCGATATGAATCAAGAGCAGGGTGAGGCATTACAGCAACAACTGGGTGAGCAGGCTGAATTTGTACAGCTGGATGTCACCGATGAGCAGGCCGTAGAAACGTTCTTTGCACATGTCGAAAATGCGTATGCTCAACTGAATGGTTTGATCAACTGCGCAGGTATTGCACCTTCTGCCAAAGTGCTGGGGCGTAACGGTATTCATGAATTGGCGATGTTCCAAAAAGTGCTGAATATTAACGTGAATGGCACATTTAATATGCTACGTCATGCAGCGGCGTTAATTGCAAAATATGAACTGCAATCTGGTGAAGAAGAGCGTGGCGTGATTGTAAATACCGCTTCGGTCGCCGCTTATGATGGTCAAATTGGCCAGACCGCTTATGCTGCTTCCAAAGGTGCAGTGGTGGCGATGACTTTACCTTTGGCTCGTGAACTGGCACGTGAAGCCATTCGAGTGATGACCATCGCCCCGGGCATTATGGAAACCCCGATGCTAAAAGGTATGCCGCAAAATGTTCAGGATGCTTTGGGACAAATGGTGCCATTCCCATCACGTTTGGCTAAACCTCAGGAATTTGCCCAGCTGGTGGGGCATATTTTTGAAAATAGCTATTTAAATGGTGAAGTGATTCGTCTGGATGGCGCGATTCGCATGCAGCCTAAATAAGTCTTCGATTTATATAGGACATGATGATTTGCACAGCTGCCAGTTTCTCATTGAATTTAAATGACTTTGTTTAAGCATGCATTTTCTTTTGAAGGATCAAAAGAAACAAAAATCCTTTGCGAAACTGAAGATACATCCCTGTATCTCAGTTTCGCAGGCGACATGCATGCCGCCTTAACTGACGTTCCAACGATCTCAATAGTAAAAAGCTTGAAGTAAATAAAATAGATATAGAAAGGGAAGTTCAATGATTTTAAATGATGAACAAAAAATGATTCAGGACATGATGCGCAATTATTCGCAGCAGAAACTGAAACCAACAGCGGCCTTACGCGATAAAACAGCACAATTTCCTGCACAAGAACTCAAAGAACTGGGTGAGCTTGGCGCACTGGGTATGACCGTTGCTGAAGAATGGAGCGGTGCAGGTCTGGATTATGTTTCTCTGGTTTTGGCACTTGAGGAAATTGCCGCAGGAGATGGCGCAATTTCGACTATTATTAGTGTGCAGAATTCTTTGCCTTGTGGGATTACCCAGCGTTATGGCACCGAAGCACAGAAACAGCAGTATTTAACTAAACTGGCCACCGGTGAATGGCTGGGTTGTTTCTGCTTGACAGAACCTCAGGCCGGTTCAGATGCCAGTTCTTTAGAATGTAGGGCCGAACGTGATGGCGATGAATGGGTACTTAATGGCACCAAGCAGTTTATTACCACGGGCAAACATGCACAGATCGCATTAGTCTTTGCTGTGACAGATAAATTGGCAGGGAAAAAAGGCATTTCATGTTTTCTGGTACCGACCGATGCACCGGGTTATATCGTGTCACGCCTAGAGGAGAAAATGGGTCAGCATTGTTCCGATACCGCGACGATTGTTCTGGATAACTGCCGGATTCCGGTGGAAAACCTGCTGGGTCAGGAAGGTGAAGGCTACAAAATTGCCTTGTCCAATCTTGAATCTGGTCGTATTGGTATTGCAGCACAATCAGTCGGGATGGCTCGGGCTGCGCTGGATGCAGCGGTGGAATATGCCAATGAACGTAAAGCCTTTGGTGTAGAAATTGTGCAGCATCAGGCAGTGGCTTTCAGGCTGGCAGATATGGCGACACAAATTGAAGCGGCACGTCAGCTGACCTTGCATGCGGCAACTTTAAAAGATGCTGGTTTAGCCTGCTTAAAAGAAGCCTCAATGGCAAAACTGTTTGCATCAACCATTGCAGAACGGGTCTGTTCCGATGCGATTCAGATTCATGGTGGCTACGGTTATGTCTCTGATTTTCCAGTAGAGCGTATTTACCGTGATGTGCGCGTGAGCCAAATTTATGAAGGTGCATCGGATATTCAACGTTTGGTGATTGCGCGTGAAGTCTGTCAACGTTGATTTTGATTAAAAAATAGATTTTGGTCGATATTCAAATCTGGCATTTCGGTTGATGGATATGGAAATTGCCAGGATCAAGCAACCCTGATTAGCTAAAGACAGACAGTACGCAGAAGATAAATAAAGCAGCATGATTCATGTCTTAGTCATCAGGCATGAATCAGATGTGAAGAAACTATGCTGATGGAATCAGCAGGAACAACAACGATAAGTGGACACACTCAGGCAAGGTCGCCTGAAAATACAACAGGATAGAGGTTGTCGTCATGAAGACACTAGAACAAGCATATGTTGATTTCAATTTTGAAAATATGGTTCAGGAACATCTGGCTGGAAATGCAGAGTCCATCAATGCCTATACTGAATGTTGTGGACGTTACCTTGGCCAAAACCGAACCGCACTGATCTGGGAAGGCAAAAATGGTCAAACAGAGCAGTGGACATTTGAACAATTGGCAACTGCTTCAGGACAGCTGGCCAATTATATGCATTCTCTGGGTTTAAAGGCTGGAGATTGTATTGCTGGACTACTGCCAAGAACACCTGCACTCTTAATTACTATTTTGGCCACTTGGCGGATCGGTGCTATCTATCAGCCTTTGTTCACTGCCTTTGAAAGTAAAGCAATTGAGCATCGTATGAGTACGGCCGCTACTCAACTGATTGTCACCGATCAAGAGCAGCGCCTGAAACTGTATGATCTGAATGTTCCAAATATTCTGACCGTACATCAGGCAGTGGCAGATCATTATCCGGATGCTGATTTTTGGACCGAGTTAAAGCAGCAGTCAGAAGAGTTTGAGCCAGTGAGTGGCCAATTTAATGATATTTTTCTGATGATGTTTACTTCAGGCACCACAGGCTTGGCAAAATCGGTTCCTGTACCTTTAAAAGCGTTGTTGGCCTTTAAAGGCTATATGCTGCACGCCGTAGATCTGCGAGAAGAAGATTCCTTCTGGAATCTGGCCGACCCAGGTTGGGCCTATGGACTATATTATGGCATTGCGGGCCCGCTCAGTTTAGGTCATAGCATCATTATGGATGAACGTGGATTTAGCGTCGATAATGCTGTACATATCATTGAGAAATATAAAGTCAGTAACCTGACTGGCTCGCCAACCGCATTCCGGATGTTCTTTGGCTTTAAAGAAAAATTTGATGCAGGGATTAGTTCGCATTTGCGTGTGGTCAGTAGTGCAGGTGAACCGCTTACGCCTGAAGTGATCCAGTGGTTCAATCATGATTTAAATGTGAATATTTATGATCAATATGGACAGACTGAACTCGGTATGGTGATCGCCAATCATCATGGCTTGGAGCATCATAAAAAAGTGGGTTCAGCTGGATTTGCGATTCCGGGGCATCGCTTTGCGGTATTGAACCCAAAACATCAGGAAGTCGAAAAAGGCGGGATTGGAATCTTGGCAATTGACTGTTCGGCTTCACCCTTGATGTGGTTTAAAGGCTATGCCGGTCATAATCGAAAGTCTTTTGTCGGGCGGTATTATTTAACCGGTGACACTGTAAAACTGAATGAATATGGCGGTATTGATTTTATTGGACGTGCGGACGATGTCATTACAACCTCAGGCTATCGGGTGGGGCCTTTTGATGTAGAAAGTACCTTGCTGGAATGTGAAGAAGTGCTTGAATCTGCAGTCGTTGGTAAACCAGATCCAGAACGAACAGAAATTGTGAAAGCCTTTGTAGTGCTTAAATCGGCTTATCCTGCTACTGAGGATTTGATGTTAAAATTGCAAAGTTATGTACGTTCACGCTTATCCAAACATGCCTATCCGAAAGAGATTGAGTTTGTGGCGTCTTTGCCTAAAACATCGAGTGGCAAGATTCAGCGCAATTTACTCAAACAGCAGGAAGTTGCCAAACTTCAAGAGATGAAGCGAGTCAGCTAATTTTTCAAATTAATTGTTTGATTGAATGCTAAAAGGCTGCCATAGCAGCCTTTTGGTTTTTTAGGAAATAAATCCTTTACTTAAATTTTAGTCAGATATTGAGCTGATTTTCCCAAACTTATATTTTTAAGAGAGCAGATTGAGGCAAGCTAAAATTATAATTTTTATGTCATTACATTAAAATCACATGAATGTTTAAAATGAAATATATCAAAAGTTTAGCCTCTTAAGAAAAAGAGGCTAAATCTCATTCATTACCAGATATTGCCTTGCAGATTCACTTTTTGATGTTTTGCATGCGGTTCACCCGCTTCACCAGTTACGCCGCCTTTTAAGGCTTTAAAAAGCTGGGTGACTTTGTTGTCTGTCACATTCCAATATTCTGCGCTAACTGCTTCAGCAATCAATACCCGTACAGTCGGATCATCCTTGCCTTCAAACCAGTTTTCAGCCCATGGATTCCACAACTGTTCAATCAGAATGCGGTCAGTACTGATCTGGGCATGAGCACTGATCGACACATAAATACCATCTGATGGTTTTGCAAAAGACAAACCAATCTGACCACGGCCTGTTTCTGCTGCTTTGACCAGATCATTGGTATTACGCAGGATGAAATATAAGTTTTGGCGTTCATTCATCTGCTCGGAGTTCAGCATGGTCATTGGCTGGGAATGGATTTCATGGGTGTCAGTTAAATGGCTGATCATGGTGTAACGAACATCCTTGATCAATTCCCATAATTTTTCACGATTATCATGTTGAGTATTGTTATGCTCGGTCATGTATGTTCTCCATACGATTTTATGAAAGCTGAAAAGATTGCTTGGTATTTTCAGATTAATCATATTTAGAGACAGATGCCTTAGGTCTCACTGAACTCATACATTTTCATACTCAAATACAGGCAGAGACTACAGAATTGCTAAACAAGGCAGTTCTATTTACAGGGTAATTCAATAGCAAAGATTTTAAAAACTTCAGGTTTGACACCTTTTATAAATGAGAAAGAGCTGTTTGCCGGAACCGTTTAATTGAGGTGATTCAAAAAATCTTGCCAAGCCCTAGTGGCTGCAGCTTGATACCGAGCGTTTAGCTGATATGCTATTTGGCTCAGCGATGGCCAAACCATTTATTGATGTGCTGTGAATTGACTGTGAGATTGATCTTCCAAAAATTTTTAGCCTTTAGAAACATCAGTAAAGCCAATTTTTGCGATCATTGTTAAAAATTTTCGAAACAAGGAAAGACGTTGTCTACATTTAATATGGATGCCATATCCCCAGAATTCGAACTCACCGATGCTGAATTGCATCTGTATAGCCGTCAGATTCTTCTGGATGGCTGGGATATTGATGCTCAAGAACGGTTAAAATTTTCTAATGTCTGCATTGTTGGTTGTGGTGGAATTGGCTGTGCACTGGCAGAGCTTTTGGCACGTGCCGGTGTAGGAAAAATTACCCTAATCGATCCAGATACGATCGAGATGAGCAATTTACAGCGACAACTTGCATTTACACCGCAGGATCTTGGACTTTACAAAGCAGAAATTCTGGCGAAACGACTGGGCCAAATTAATCCAAACGTACAGGTTGAATATATTAATCAGGCCTTAACGGCTGAAAATGCAGTCAGTGTGATTCGGCATCAGGACTTGGTGCTGGATGGTTGCGACCAGTTTGCGACACGTTATCTGGTTAATCAGCGCTGTGTAGAACTGAATGTACCTTTGTTGAGTGCCTCGGCGATTGGCCTGCAAGGGCAACTTTTTATGCTCGAAGGGGATTCGGCCTGCTATGCCTGCCTGTTCCCACCCGAGAATCAGGCCGATGAAAGTCTGCGCTGTGCAGATTCCGGAGTACTGGCGACCACGCCTAACGTGATGGCCAGCTTGCAAGCCCATCATGCCTTGTTATATCTGGGTTTGGGATTGATGCCACTCAGACAAAAACTGCTGTTATGGGATGGATTGAGTTTTAAGCAGCGGATTCTCGCTTTCGAAAAAGATACAGATTGTCCGATCTGTCAGGCAAGATAAGCCTGCAAATTAATATTTTTTTGCTACACTGCATGTAATTAATTTTTCCTAAGACATTATGAAAAACAATATCTGGTTAGATGGAATACGTTCAGTTGCCCGCATGGGAGAAACAGCGGTCGTTGCGGCAAAGGCGGGCTTTAAATATGCTACTGAAAAGCCAAGCAATGCCAAACTCATGCGGGAGACTTTTGAATCTCTGGGTTCAACTTATATCAAGCTGGGGCAGTTTATTGCCAGTACGCCGTCTCTATTTCCGCGTGAATATGTAGAAGAATTTCAGGGCTGTCTGGATCAGACTCCACGCTTGCCGTTCAGTTATATCCAGCAAGTGTTGGCCTCTGAATTTGAAGGGCGTAATCTGGATGAGATCTTTGCCTCGATTGATGAAACGCCATTGGCCTCTGCGTCTATTGCACAGGTGCATGCGGCCAAGCTGGTGTCTGGCGAAGATGTCGTGATTAAGGTACAAAAACCGGGTGTGGAAACCATTTTATACACCGATTTAAATGTACTGCACTGGGCGACCAAAGTGCTGGAAAAAGCCGTGCCCAAAGTCAAATTCGCTTCGCTGGCCGATATTGTTGATGAAATCAAAACCCGGATGGTACGTGAAGTTGATTTTATCGAAGAAGCACAGAATCTGGATGATTTTGTCAATTATCTGAATATCACCAATAATAAGGCAGCGACTGCACCTAAGGTTTATCATCAGTATTCGACCCGTCGTGTGCTGACCATGCAACGCTTGTATGGTGTGCCATTGACCGATTTTGAAGTGGTCAAAAAAGTATCCAAAGATCCATCTCAAGTACTCATTACCGCAATGAACACCTGGTTTGGCAGCCTGATGATGTGTAACAGTTTCCATGCCGATCTGCATGCAGGCAACCTGATGCTGCTCGAAGATGGCCGTGTCGGTTTTATCGATTTTGGCATTGTTGGCCAGCTCAAACCTGAGGTATGGACGGCATGTATGGCATTTATGGATTCATTGCAACATACCAATTATGAGTTGATGGCACAGAACATGCTGAAAATGGGTATGACTGCTGTGCAGATTGATACCAAAGTTCTGGCAGCGGATCTTGAGCGTTTATTCAGTGGCGTATTGATGGCAGACCCTCAGGAGCTGTTAACATCAAATCCGGCTGATCTGAACGATATCATGATGGATATGGTGGCTGTGGGTGAACGTCACGGCATCCGCTTCCCGCGCGACTTTGCTTTGCTGTTTAAGCAAATGCTGTATTTCGACCGTTTTATGCGAATTTTGGCACCATATACCGATATCTATGCCGATCAGCGTTTGCAAATGATTCAGGACATTGATCCGAATTTACTGTTAAAGCATTAATTTAATCCCTCCCGACCTCCCTTCCTTGCGCAAATTTTAAAGCAGCGCTTTAAAATAGCTCAGGGAGGAGTGTTTCACTGCTTGATAAAGTATAAGCGATAAAAGTTCCTCTTTATAAAAGAGGGATTTAGGGAGATTAGTTGTAAATATCATA
The DNA here is from genome assembly GCF_013416975.1 of Acinetobacter sp. YH18001. Taxonomy (NCBI): domain Bacteria; kingdom Pseudomonadati; phylum Pseudomonadota; class Gammaproteobacteria; order Moraxellales; family Moraxellaceae; genus Acinetobacter; species Acinetobacter sp. YH18001. The sequence goes on from NZ_VPEU01000007.1 coordinate 14,295, forward strand.
TTCTCGAGCAATCCAATGGACGCCATTATTATTGAAGGTTTAAAGGTTGAAACAGTCGTGGGCTGCTTTAACTGGGAGCGTCAAATTATTCAGCCTTTAATGCTGGATTTGACCATTCAAACCGATTTAGAACAGGCATCAAATTCAGATGCTCTTGCAGATACGCTGAATTATGCAGAAATTTGTGAGATTTCAGCCAAGGTCATTCAAGAAGCTCAGCCTGAATTGATTGAACATGCAGCAAAGTTAGTGCTGAATGCACTTTTTACTACCTTTACAGCAATTGAATCGATTAATATTACGATCCGTAAGCCTGCCATTATCGCGCAAGCCAATTCTGTAGGGATACGTCTTGAACGCCACCGAAACGATTTTCGCTCTAGCATTAGCGAGTAATTGTCATCCTCAGCAACATTTTCAAGCTGCACAGCAAGGTATTTCTGAATGGGGAGAAGTCCAGTTCTCTCCCATTTATAGGATTCCTTGCCGGGATGGCATCGGCGCCGATTACTGGAATGCGGCATGTCTATTAAAAAGTTCGGTGTCGAGTGCAGAAATTATTGAGCTGCTTAAACAGCTGGAACAGGCATCAGGGCGGACACGTCCATCGCATCAAATTACCCTGGATGTAGATCTGATTGCCTGGGGATCAGATCTTCGACATATGCAGTTTAATGAAAAAAAATTGCCCCTGGCTTTGGATGTAAAAGTTCCCATGTTTGATATCTGGCAAGACCCTGTATTCGAGCATGAGTTACATTGTTTCCCAAGAGTTGAACAGCTGATTTAAATCAAATCACCTAATTTTTTGCTGATGTAATTTATGCAATACGAATGTTTAAAAGCCTGATCAAGCAAGATCAGGCTTTGTTATGATTTAGTTTTTGTATTTAGATCAAAAGAAAAATTCAGCGAAGATGGGGCAGATGAGATTAGAAAAAATTTAAACATAAAAATATGAGAAATCTTGGCTTATGTCATTTTAATCCTCGTGATTCTTTATATCATTCAATGGGGATTTCATGGTTTTCCGACAGGTAATTCATATGTGATTGATTTGAAGCCATAGAATTTATTTTAAGTTCGGTAAAAATCCTCAAAGCAGTAAAAATGCATCATCGCGCTTTTACTTTTTCTTGTTATAAAAAATAATCAGCAATACGATAATGATCACCAAGATGGCAAGAATGATCGCAGTTTCCATAACAATACCTCTCAGACATAGATCTTAAGGTTTAAGCGTCTAAATTAAAACTGAACGTAAATTAAAATAAACTCAAGTTTTGTTAGAGCCGTTAGTTTTTCGAAAAAACATTTTTCAGTGATGTTAATAGAAGAACCGCTCAATCCTATTCTGTATTTAACTAAAAAATAAACCCATATTTAGGCAACAGACACATTAAATAATGATCCGATCCACGCACTGAATAACATGGCGATAATTCCCCACAGCATCACCCGAACTGCACCTCTCCATACGCTCACTCCACCGGCATAGCTCGCCAGTGCACCCATCATCCCCAAACTTAAAACGCCAATCAGCATGACGCCTTTATCCAGATAGTGTTCCGGTAGAATCATGATTGAAATTAAAGGAAATAATGAACCTACCGTAAATGCCATAGCCGAAGAAAATGCAGCGAGAAAGGGCTGAGCCGAGGTATGTGCTGAAATACCAATTTCATCCCGGGCATGGGCATCCAAGGCATTATGGTCGGTCAACTGTTCAGCGACCTGTTGTGCCAAAGCGGGTTCCAGACCTCGTTGTATATAAATCGTTTTGAGCTCATTTAATTCATGGGTGGGATGGCGTTGCAGTTCGCGCTCTTCCATGAGTAGATCATTGGTTTCAATATCTTGCTGGGATTTTACTGAAATATATTCACCAGCTGCCATTGATGCGGCGCCAGAAATCAATCCGGCAACACAGGTTACCAATAAAATTTCAGTGGATGCTCCACTGGCTGCGATACCCACCACCAGACTGGTGACCGAAATAATCCCGTCATTTGCCCCCAGTACAGCTGCACGAAGCCAGCCCGCACGTTCGATATAATGTTTTTCAAGATGGTATGAATGGCGCACAATGAAGCCCTTTTTTATTATCATTATGATTATAGTAAATTTAAGTCATGTATAGATAGTAGGATTGAATCGATCTGAAAATTACCTTGAATGATCAGATCATAGTGCGCTTGGTTAAGTATTTTATCAATCCAAAATAAAACCGAGGTGAAATTCATTTATTCAAAAGACCAGACGGACTTGATATATAATTGATATCCAAGGGATCAAATTTATTTAATAAAAACAATTATATAAAAATTATAGCTGAGTGAGCTGGTTTAAAAAGAGAATTATCATGAAAGAAAAAAATGAGAGCCATAAATGTTTGGTGTGCGGCAAGCACTTTCTTCTGAAAGATCTTACTCCGATGGGAACGGTCAGAAAAGTCATTACTGAAGAGATTGGCAAGGATATTCCAGTCTGGACGCCGCAAGATTATATTTGTCAGACAGATCTAACCCGCTATCGCATGCAGTATGTACATTCATTATTAAGTTTGGAAAAGGGTGAGGTCACAGATCTTGAGGTCGAAGTGATTCATAGCATGCATCAGCATGAACTGATCACCAAAAATGTGGAAACGGAATTAGAGCAAAAGTGGACCTTGGGTGAAAGGCTGGCCGATAAAGTTGCAACTTTTGGTGGAAGCTGGGTCTTTCTGATCTGTTTTGCAATTTTTCTAGGTCTATGGATTACGATAAATACTGTGGTGATGGTGACTCAGCCTGCAGACCCTTATCCATTTATTCTATTGAATTTAATCCTTTCCTGTCTTGCGGCGATTCAGGCACCTATTATTATGATGAGCCAGAACAGACAGGAAGCAAAAGACCGCTTACGTTCGCAAAATGATTATCAGATCAACTTAAAAGCTGAACTGGAAATTCAGCATTTACATGAAAAATTAGATCATCTGCTGCTGCATCAATGGGAACGGTTGGCGCAAATCCAGGAAATCCAGTTAGACCTACTTTCTGAAATGAGCAAAAAAGATTAAAAGGATGCTGTGGAGAATCTCTATCATTTTATAGAGCTTATAAGTAATAAGATCGCCAGATGCCTTGAGTTTATTATCTCGCTCAAGATTTGAAGCGTAATAAAAAGCCCACAATGCGTGGGCTGAGATCGGATCGATCTTTTTAAATAAAATAACTGGTCTTGGTCATGAGTTTGGAAATAGCTGTCATGGTGATTTTGACCGGAGCAGGCAGATCTACACCGCCTGCCTTCAACGCTGTATCCCGATGATGCAGCTCATCTTCATTCATCTGTTCCAGAATGCGCCGAGAACGCTCATCTTGCGGCGGCAACTGACTGATATGATGCTGCAAATGCATGCTCACCTGACGTTCAGTTTCTGCGACAAAACCCAGACTGTATTTATCACCGGCAATTCCGGCCAGCGCGCCCATACCAAAGGACAGGCCGTACCAGACCGGATTGAGCAGACTGGTATGGCTATCCAGTTCTTTCAAGCGGTCTTCACACCAGGCCAGATGATCCTGCTCCTCAATCGCTGCCTGTTCCATTTCACGACGAACATTCGGAAGTTTTGCCGTCATGGCCTGACCATGATAGAGCGCCTGTGCACACACTTCACCACTATGATTGACCCGCATCAAACCTGCCACATGACGGGCATCGCTCACCGTCAATTGTGTTTCTACCGGTTGGGCTGGATTTTCACGTTGTGCCGATGTCGTGCCCGGGACGAGACTGCGTAATGCCTGATCAAAAGAATGAATCAGCTTGTCGACACCTGTATATTGACGCATGAATTAATCCTCCAAGGGTGTTTTCGCGGTTTTGATCATGGGTTTGAGTCGGAAAAGCAGCCATAGGGTAAACAGGCCGCTCAACACTGCGGTAATACAAAAAAGTACTTTAAGATCAAGCTCTAAAATACTTAAAATAATAATCGAAAATATAGCAGAAGATACCATGAAAACGGCATTCAGAATGTTATTTGCTGCAACCACACGCGCACGATGTGAGCGGGGAGAATGCGCCTGCATCATGGCATAAAGCGGTACGATATAAAAACCGCCACTAATCCCGAGTAAGGTCACTGCCAGCATCACATGGTAATAACTCCAGCCTTGCTGAAACACATCAGCCAGACCGATTAATTCACCGGTACGTGCTGGAACAAAGGCCAGACTCGCGGCCAGATATAGGGCAAAGATCACCAGACCGATTGCGCCAAAAGGCACCATCTTGATATTGACCTTGCTGCCGCCAATTTTACGGCATAAATATGAACCTAGCCCGATTCCGACAGAAAAGAAAGTTAAGAGCAGGCTGGCAACATTTTCAGAGGCATGCAGATTTTGCAAGGTCAGTTGAGGGATTTGAGTCAGATAGGTTGCGCCGTAAAACCAGTACCATGAGTTGCCCAATAAAATGGTAAAGACTAATGGCAAACCCTGAGCATATTTTAATGTTTGCAAGCTAGTACGGAAAAAATTCCAGTCAATTTGCAGTTCTGGTGCAGGGATATTTTGTTTGAGAATATAACGACTCGATCCATAACCAATCAGGGCGATCACAACGACTGTTAAACTGATCCAGATCAGATTACCAGAAGATGCAGCAATGACCGCACCACCCAGAATCATACCGAATAAAATTGCCAGCGATGTTCCGGACTGAAACAGGGCATTGCCAGACATCAGCTCATTGGGTTTTAGCACTTCCGGTAAAATGGCATATTTGATTGGGCCAAAGAAGGTGGACTGGGTTCCCATCAGGAACAAGGCAAATAACAGAATCCAGAGATTGCCAAGCAGGAAACCCACCGTTCCCAACAACATAATCACAATTTCCAGAATCTTTAAATAGCGAATCAGCTGTGAACGTTCGTATTTATCGGCAATTTGTCCGGCGGTGGCTGAAAAAATAAAATAAGGCAGGATAAACAGCAAAGCAGCCAGATTATTCAAGGTGCTGATGCTGGCCGATTGTTGCTGAATCCAGCCGTAGGTGATGACCAGGAGTAACGCTTGTTTAAATACATTATCGTTTAATGCACCAAAAAACTGCGTCAGAAACATCGGTAAAAAGCGCCGAGAAGCTAACAAATGTTCATTTTTGTTCATATAGAGCGTGCTACATTAAGTTTTATTAAGAAATGTCAGTTATGCGTAAACATTGAGAAAAATCATGTAAGATACTTTCAGCCATGTAAAGGTAAAAACCAATCAATTAAGCTCTTTAGCTTATATTTTTCGGTCAAATAATCAATTAAAGAATGTATTCGTTTCGAGTTTGCCATGCCTGCAAAGAAAAAATTTAAAAAAACGATGCTTCATCGCAGTATGGGGTCGCTTATACCACTTCAGAGTGGGGCACAGCTGTGTATGAGCATTTTTTTTATGATGTTATCCCATCAGAGCATGGCACAAACCGAACAGCCTGAAACACCTGTGGCCATTTCTCAGGCAGAAATGGTAGATGAACTGTCCAAAGAAGCGATGCGACAGGGACTGGTCACATCTGAAAATGAAGCCACCGAAAAAATTGAAGAAGCGATACAGCCGGAAGCATCTGTCGACAGCATGTTGATGCTGGAGCAACAGCAAAATGCAGGCTCCGGTCTGGACGTATTTACACCGATCCAGTTCGATGATCTGGAAGAGCTGCCGATCCAGTCCATTGACCAGAACATGGCGAATGAAATCTATCGTGAGGCCGAGCAAGCCAAGCAGGAAGCACAAAATTATCGCAATACCCAGACCGCTGAAACAGTCGTAGCAGATATCAGTCAGCAAGAGTTACTTGAAATCAATCAGGCACCTGTAAATGTCGACCAGTTGATGCAATCGATTCAGGCAGACAGCCAGATTATTGTACAAAATAATGAAGCCGGCATGACTTTGCCAGAAGTAACGGGGCCACTTGTTGCTGAAGATGAGAAACGTCCCAATATTTTTAAACGACTATTTTATAAAATCCGTCCGCCACGTCAGATCATGACCGCGAGAGTTCCGCGAATTAGTGCGGATGTGGTGATTATGAACGGCGAAGGTATTGCGCAAAGCAATGGTATGCTGAATCGTAGAGCTGAGCCTGAAGGCTATCTGAATTTAAGAAATAATGTCAAAGCCAAACTGTCCAGTTTTACCCTGGAGTCTTTTGGCGACTTTAATTCCGCTTTGCCACAACTGCGAACCTTGTCCCGACAGGCGGCACAGGCAGTCGGTTATTACAATGCCCAGTTCAGGTTTGAAAAAATCTCTGATAGTCGCGTTCGGGTTTTTGTCACTCCGAATGAACCTGTGCTGATCACTACACAAAATCTGGAATTTAGCGGAGCGGGTGCGGAACAGCCGCAATTCCAGGTCATCAGTCTTTTGCCTGAGCAGGAAGAGGGCGATATTTTCAATCACGGCAATTATGAACAGACCAAACAACGGATTAATACTGCCGCCAATAACAACGGTTATTTTGATTCATACTGGCGCTTGCATGATGTCAAGATTGCACAGCCACAAAATACGGCCGATGTAAATCTACGTTTCGAGACAGGCGAGCGTTACAAGCTGGGCAATGTCGAGTTTAGAATGAGTGATCCTGAAAAGGAATTTCCGCTGGATCGTGATGTACTCGAAAGTCTGGTCACCTGGAAAGATGGTGCAGACTATACCTTCTGGCGAGTGAATAGCCTGGCCAATAACCTGACCAACTCGCGCTATTTTAACTATACCCTGGTGGACGTAATTCGCCCTGATCCGGTTGACAGGGAGCTGGAGCTGGCACCGGATATTCAAAGCCTGATAGAAGAACAGAAACTTTCTGAAGATCAGGCGACTGCGACACAGCCTGATCGCTCAGTGGCATCTGCTAAAGAAGTCACTCAAAATGTCGTCGATGAAGACCAGTTTGCCGGTAGCCGCGATCAGGAAAATCCAAATTTAAGAAGCTTGCGGGTCGAGCAGCAGACCAAAGAAAATGAGCAGGAGCGTTTAAAGGCACAAGCGCGGGAAGAGAAGAAAGTTCCAGTGATTGTGACTTTAAATGCAGACCGTTTAAACAGTGCTGAACTGGGTCTGGGTTATGGAACAGATACCAATATCCGTCTACGTGGTCAGTACCGCCGCGCCATTGTAAATAAGCGCGGACATTCTTTTGATGCCAACCTCGAGTTGTCCGGTATCCGGCAGTCCATCGATGGTCGTTATAACATTCCTTATCACCATCCGCTGAATGATTATGTCAGTATTGTCGGTGGTTATGAGCGCGAAGAACGTGATGGCGTGGCTCAAGGTGAAGGTCTGCAAATTGAATCGGCAGTGCTGGGTGTAGACCGGATTATTAAAAACCCGCTGGGTAACTGGCAGCGTACTTTTGGAGCGCGTTACCGTCTGGATCGCTTGAAGCAGAATGGTTCTGTTGATTTTAACCAGATTCCGGAAGCGTTTCGCTTTAATACCGAAGATGAACAGCAGTCGTTACTGGTCGGTTATGAAGTTTCACGTACCGATACCGATCGTCGGGTCAATCCGACCAAGGGTTTCAAGCAGACCTACAAAGTCGAGCTGGGTAGTGAGGCGTTATTGTCTGATGCAGATATGGCGATTGTAAATGCAGGCTGGCGTTTTATCTATTCATTGGGTGAAAATGCAGATCATCAGTTTGTTGGACGTGCCGATGCCGGTTATATCTTCACTGAAGATTTTGCCAAAGTGCCGTATAACCTGAGATATTTCACCGGTGGTGACCAGAGCATTCGTGGTTTTGATTACAAGAGTCTTTCTCCGGAAATTGAAGGCTTTAAAGTCGGTGGTCAGGCCTTAGGGGTTGCTTCCTTAGAGTATAACTATCAGTTTAGGGAAGGCTGGCGTGCTGCGGTTTTTGCAGATGCCGGAAATGCTTATAATAAAGAGTTCAGTAATCCGACCGAATATGGTGCGGGTGTGGGGATACGTTGGGCCTCACCGATTGGACCGATTCGTATCGATGTGGCGACTGGATTGTCTGATGACAATCACCCAATTCGTCTGCATTTCTTTATTGGTTCGCAGTTATAAAACATCATTTTTTAAAAATAGTTATTTGGGTACATCATGGTCGAGAACCAACCACAGCCAGAACAACAACCACAAGATAGCGTTGTGCCGAAAAAGCGCCGTATATTGAGAAGTATCCTGTTGTCGGTACTTTTCTCACTCATTTTCCTGCTCTCTGTGCTGGCGCTGCTGTTTTCGACCAATCAGGGCAGTAAGTTCCTGCTAGATCAGGTATTACAACGCCAGCAAATTATTCATTATGAATATGAAGGCGGAAATTTATGGCGTGGAATTATTCTTAAAAATGTGCTGGTCAGCCTGAAACCGGTCGATGTCAAAATTGATCGTGCTGATGTAAAACTGGGCTGGCGGGCGATCATCAAAAAAGAAATTCATCTGAATGAAGCAGATGTCCGTAACCTGCAAATTATTAATAAAACTCCGTCTAGCAGCGAACCTTTCAAGTTCAATGCCATCCGTTTGCCTTTTGTGCTGCGCGTCGATCATCTGCTCCTTGATCATCTGGTGATTAAAACCCAAACCACGGCAGTTGATTTTTATAATATCGAATTAAATGATGCGCTCTGGTCTGGTACCGAATTAAACTTTGAAGATTCCCGCATGGATATGGGTTATCTCTCGGTGCGTGAAGCGACGGGTAAAATGCAGTTTGAAGGCAAATATCCACTGGATGCCCGCGCAATCGTCAATCTGCCTTCTTTAAGAGACAGCTTGAATATTCATGATATTCAGGTTCGGGCGCGTGGCACGCTGGATACGATTCAGGCAGGCGTAGCGACCAATACACCCGATTTATTAACCGGTTGGGCCATCGTACATCCAATGCGGCCCCAGGTGCCGATGCGTGGCGAGTTAAAATTTAAGGATTATAACTGGCCGATTCTGACTGAGCAGAAACTGTTTACGAAAGACGGGATTGCCGAGTTCAATGGAGATATCGATCGTCTGGACTTGAACGTCCGTACCGACCTGATCGGTGAAAATATTCCACAAGGCCAGTATAACGCGGTGATGTATACCGATCTGGTCAATCAGCTCAATATTACCGATCTGAATGGCCAGCTGATGAAAGGTGCGGTTAGCCTTGCCGGGACAGTGGGCTGGAACGAACAGGTAAGCTGGGATCTGAACGGACGATTAAACGGAATTGATCCTAAGTATGAACGTATCCCGCAAGTCGTACAAGACTTTTTACCACCTAGCCTGGATGGCAATATTGCCTCAAAAGGCAATCTGGAAAATGGCCTGCATCTGACGGCGCTGGTAGATTTTGACCGTTATGAAACTTGGAATATCAAACTGGATCAGAATCCGGTTAAAGACAATAAAGCACAACCGATTCTTCTGGATGTTGCCTGGCAAAATATCGACCGCGCCGTACCCTATGTCGGCTGGCTCAGCAGTCAGTCTGGCGATGTGAAACTGGCACTGGTCGAAGGCCAGCAGAATATTCATGTGGCAACCAAAGTCGAACAGCACGAACAAGGTCTTCTGCCAGCAGGCATGTATCAGGCCAAACTGGATCTGAAAAATAATATTCTAAATGTGCCGAGCTTCAATTATAGCGCCAATGCACAGGCAGGTAGCTTAAGCGGTCATGCGCGAATTGAACTGCCACAAGAAAAACGCCAGTTGAAATGGACTGCATTATTAAACGCCAAGGACTTAAATACCCGAAGTCTGGCTGCGGCTTCACCGATAGACCGTTTAAATGGCCAGATCAAGGCCAATGGCTATGCACAACCCAATCAGCAGATTATTAAACTGTCTAATGTAGACCTGACTGGGCGCCTGGCAGAACAGAACGAAACAGTACGTCTGACCGGTAACAGTACCATTGCTTTATTATTCCATAATGAAAAAGCCGGCGGTGGTTTTAGAGGCTATGCAGTCAATTATGATGGGGCTTTAAATGCCAGTCAGTTGCAAGCCAGTCAGGGAATCCTGAAACTGCGTGTTTCAGGTACACCAGAAGTATTGAGAGTCAATGAATTGCGTCATGATGGTATCGCTGGCAAGATTAATGCCAATGGTCTGGTGAATCTGGCAAATGGTATTGGCTGGGATATTAACGCTTCATTAATCCGCTTTAAGCCGCAATATTTTAATGCCAACCTGAAAGGCGAGTTGTCGGGCAATGTAAAAACCCAAGGGGTTTGGTCAGATGCCTTAAAACGCATTCAGATCCAGCGTTTGAATCTGGCCGGTATGTTAAATAACAAGCCGGTACGAGGCACAGGTAATTTATCAGTCATTATTAATTCAAATCAGCGTGGTTTTGTCCCAGAGCAGTTTGAAGCCAATAACCTGTTCCTGTCTTATGCCAGCAACCAGATTCAGGCCACTGGCAATGCGCAGAATCTGCAACTCAAAGTCAACGCACCAGCATTGTATGAGTTATATCCGGGCTTAAGAGGTCGTGCACAGGGCTATATCAATATGCAGGCGCAGCCACGTTTGCAGGCTTCGGCAAATCTTTCGATTGATAATTTTGCCTTTAAAAACCTGATGAGTGTGCAAAAAATTCGTGTCCGCGGACAGTTGCCGACCTCGCAGACCACAGCAACCTTATTAACTGCCACAATGGATCGCTTGCGTAGCGGTTCACGGGAAATTGTACGCGGGGAAATATCACTTGCCGGTACTCGTGCGGCGCATATCCTTAAAGTTCAGGCAGAAAATAAACTGTCAAAATTCTTTGTGCAGCTGGCCGGTGGCTTTAATGCACAAAATAACTGGCTGGGTCAGATTCAAAAAGGTGATTTTGACTCTTTGCGTGCTCATTTGGTACAGCGTCAAAATGCGGCAGTGATTTATAATGCGGCCCAGTCTGATCTGTTTGTCGGTGCACATTGCTGGATGAGTCAGCAAAGCCAGTTGTGTTTTGATCAACCGATTCGGGTCAATAAAACCCGTGGCAGCGTATCCTTTGTGACCCAAAACCTGGATCTGGATGATTTCAGTGCATTCCTGCCTGAAGGACTGGCATTGACCGGTAAAGTGAATGGTTATGCCAAGGCAGCCTGGGCGCAAGGTGCTAAACCAAAAATTGATGCGCGTTTGGTCACCCGAAGTGGTGTGGTCGGCTTATCTTCGGAAGACCCGGATTATTTAGGTTCTACCCTAAAATATGATGAAGTGGGTCTGGTGGCAAAAAGTGTCGCAGAAGGCTTGCAAGTTCGACTGGATGTAAAAACTCCGGATATCGGGACAGGGTATGCCAATGTCATTATTGATCCATATCGGGACAGTAAACCGATGCGTGGCGAAATTGCCTTTAATCAGGTGCAGCTTAAAGTCTTTAAACCCTTTATTCAGGACATCCGTAATCTGGATGGCACCTTGTCCTATGCCGGAAAAGTGAGTGGAACCTTAACTGATCCTTTGCTGGAAGGTGAGGTTCGAGTCAAAGATGCTTCGATCAGCATGATCTCCTTGCCGGTGAATCTGACCAATGTGCAGTTGTATTCATCGATACGTCAGAATTCTGCCAGTATTAATGGTGCATTTAACAGTGGTCGTGGCGTGGGTAAATTGACCGGTTCAGTCGACTGGAAAGGTGATCCGCGAGTGCAGTTAAAACTGCAAGGTGAAAATCTGCTGATTCGTCAGGCACCTTTAATTACTGCCGTGGTTACGCCCGATTTAACTTTGGACATGTATCCATTCAATAAAAAGCTGAGTCTAAGTGGTACGGTTGATGTGCCACGTGCACTAATTTCTATGCCTGAAGCCTCAGAACCTGTGGTTGGACTTTCTTCAGATGTACGTGTGGTGCGTGAAGGTGATGACCAGCTGGCTATTCTCAAATCGGCCCGTCCTTGGGATATTCGGGCTGATGTGGCGGTTTCTCTGGGTAATCAAGTGATATTCCAGGGCTTTGATAGCCGTATTCCGCTATTGGGCCGGGTCAATCTGTCACAGCGGGGTCTGGAAACTGCGATGCGTGCCAATGGTGCGATCGGGGTATCACAGCGGGTGAAAATCGAAGCTTATGGTCAGAGTCTGGATCTGAACCGTGCCATTGCCCGTTTTAATGGTGAGTTGACCAATCCGACGCTGGATGTTGATGCCAATAAGTCGGTTCAGGGAAGTACGGTCGGGGTACGGGTGACGGGCACTGCTTCAAGTCCAAATATTCAGATTTATAATGATGCTGGCTTGTCAGAGCAGGAAGCTTTAAATGCCTTGATTACTGGTCGTATCAACGAAGGTGCATCCGGTTTAAGTCAGGCTGAAGGATTCAGATCTGATGTGAATAATACCATTGCCGCAGCAGGTATCAGTCTGGGCCTGGGTGGAACCCGCGCGCTCACCAACCAGATTGGACGGACTTTTGGCTTGAGTGGTTTGGCACTAGATGCACAAGGGACAGGGGATGATACCCAGGTGTCGGTGACCGGCTATATTACCCCTGATTTATATCTTCGTTATGGTGTTGGGGTGTTTACCCCGGTGAACAAGCTGACTTTACGTTATCAGGTGAATCAGCGTCTTTACTTGGAAGCGAGTCAGTCCTTAGAACGTGCAATTGACTTGTTCTATAACTGGCGTTTCTAATCATAAGGACAGATAAATATTTTTAAATGATTGCTAGATTTCATTAGATATCTTTAATTGATCAAAAAATGTTCAATTTATTCATATTTAAATAGATGCTGAAAATACCCTCATCCTTCTGGGATGAGAAGCACTGCTTCGCAAGAGGATGAGGGTATTTTATTTATAATGATTAAAAAATGACTTATCAAAGAACGCTAGTATCTATTGATATGTATCTGGCTTGAAAACCGCAATATAGACCCGGTTACACAAATGATCATGCTTGACCCTTGAATGAAACGATCAAATGTTTGAGCATGATATTTTCTGGGTTATAGAAGTGATGGATCGCCATGATAGATGAAGAAAAGCCGTTAAACTTCGATGATGACAATGAGCCTCAAGATTTCGAAGATGAAGAGTTTATCGATGATAAGAAAGAGGATGAGCTGTACAACACGATTACCAAAGATGGTTCAAGTGTTGATCCTGCAGATGATGGCACGCGGCATATTCGCCCTGAAGGTGGTAATCCCATAGAAGTTGAAGAGTAAAGAAAAAAGTCCAATTCAATATTGGGCTTTTTATGTTCGTGATTTTCTTTGTCATGAAGTACAGTGCTTTGGGTATACACCTGTAGAAGCAATGAATATCAGAATTTAAGCGCAATGGGCTGCAAAAAAGTTGTGAAATATGGCTGAAATTATGTTTCTGTTACATCCTTAAGAAAAATGAATGAAGCAATAAATCAGCGCTAAAATATAAAAAATCAATCAAATCAGATCATAATAAATTGAAAATCAATAAAGCCTTAATAAAATTAGGTGTATATTGAAAGTACAATTTCACTCATCAGAGTATGTTCGCATGGCGACTAAATTTATAATCCGTTTTGCAATGATTCTATTCGCTGTACTTATTTTGACTGCGCTTTCGATTCAATTTTTCTTTGATCCAGAAGTGACTGTGGTTTTATGGATCTTCGCTGTACCCTTTATTCTGGGGGTGCCAATTTTAGCCTCTGTCGTATTGGCAAGTAATGAGGAACTGGATATTCATAGCGTAAATTAAATTGAAAAAAGCCCTCATTTTTTGAGGGTTTTTTATGATATAAAGATGCTTAAATAGCCTAAGCTACTCAACTAGAGTCATTCAATCACTAATCTTTAAATGTGTCATTTAGCGCACTTTGCACCGCTTCAACACGTGCCTTGCAGGCTTTATAGGCGCTCATGGATTCTTCCACGATTTTCATCAGATTATCAATGTCCGGTTCTTGCTGAGATTCGAGCAATTCCGCATTCTTTTTCAAGATGTCATAGCCTTGCTGGAAGCTTAAAGTATCATGAGTCATGGGGAAGTACCTGTATAAGTTGTGCTGAAAAAATGCCATCCTGCAGTTCTACCTGAACCGGATCGCTGGGCTGAATCTGGTTGATAGAACCCACCACATGTTCTTGCTGACGTACGATGGCATAACCTTTAGATAAAACATGTCGTGGGTTTTGCAATAGCGTTTCCCGCATCAGGGCATCTAGCTGCTGATTGATTAGTTGGGTATGTTGCTGAGCCAGACTGGAGGTATTGGCCTTGATCTGTTGCAGACGTTGCAGGGCATCCATAATTTGGCTGTTGGCCAGACTTTGAATGAGTTTTAAGAATTGATCATTCTGATTTTGGTAGGCCTGAATTTGCTGTTGAGATAAACGCTGAATCCGCTGTAAATAATTCAAGACATCTTGTGTGAGTTCGACTATATGATTGCGAATTCCGGCGATGACTTTACTCGGAGTATCAAAGGAGCGATGCGCAATCTCATCCAGAATGGTGTGGTCTTTTTCATGTCCGATGCCCACCCAAATCGGAACCGAGCGTTTACAGAGCAGGGCAGCCAGATCATAATCATTTAAATAAGCCAGATCATTGACTGCTCCGCCACCCCGAATAATGACGATTAAATCTGGCGCAGTGTCATAGGTTTTCGCCCATTGTTTCAGAGCTTGTGCCAGACTCTGCATAATGCTTTGCGGGGCAGAATTTCCCTGAAAAGTCGCAGTGTGATAGATAAACTCGCAAACTTGCGCACGATGTAGTGCATCGGCATCTTTTCTGAAATCTCCGAGACCTGCTGCGTTTTCGGGAGCAATCACTAAAATTCGGTTCAAATCAAAAGGGCTGGGCAGGTTTCTATTACGCTGAATCAGCCCTTCAGCGCTTAGCCTGTCAATAATCTGCTGATAACGCCGGGCAATATCACCCAAGGTATAACCCGAGTCAATCTCGACGATATTTAAAGAAAAACCATATTGTGGATCAAAATTGGCTTTGACTTTAATCAGAACTTTGAGATCACGACTTAATTCAATCCCGCTTTCACGTTCAAATTGAGTGACAATTTTCTGGGCGCTAAATTTCCAGATGGTGGCTCGGCAACTGGCAATGACCTGATCGCTATCAGCCTCTTTTTCTGCCAGTTCCAGATAATAATGACCTGCTTTGGTACTAAGGTTGCGAATCTCAGCTTTGACCCATACCGGCGTATCGAAAGTGAGTTTGACCGCTTCCTGAACTGTCGCAAGATATTCCTTGAGGGAGAGTTGGAGATCGTCTGTCATGCCAGTATAAAGTTTAAAATTCAATCAAATAGTAAATCAATCTGCTCAAGATCACAAATCTAAAAATGCAGTCACTTAAACTTTATGTAATGACATTGTGTTGATGATGGAATGAAGAATCACTTCATTGAGAACGTTAAATTCGTATTCGTTTCAATTTAAACAGATTCCCTGCATCTCTATCTTCATCAATCAAATAGTTGGCAAGATAGCAATACTGAATTTAGCAATACTTTTATTATTAAACCTTATTGAAGGTATTTGATTAACAATGTACACAGACTTGTGCCTAGAAAAGGTATGGAAATATGCTAAATTAGTGCAGAATTATTGAAGAAGAATACACGCTCATGAAAAAAACAATGCTGTTCGGTTTGCTGGCGGTTGCTTTAAGCGCCTGTACCACTACACCACAATCAGAAACGGAAGCGCCCAAAATAGGTATGCCAAATCCGGCGAGCACTTATTGTGTCAATCAGGGTGGCAAGCTTGAAATACGTAATGAAAGTAATGGCCAGGTTGGATATTGTCATTTAAAGAATGGACAGGTGGTAGAAGAGTGGGAGTTGCTGCATATGAACCAGCCTAAATGTATTGCCGATCAGGCGATGACATTGGTTGGTCAGTCCAACCTGACTGAAGCGCAAATCAAACAGAAAACCCAGGCGCAGATTGTACGTATGGTCGAGCCGGGTCAAGCAGTCACCATGGATTATCGTGAAGAGCGTGTGACAGTAACCGTAGATCCTGCCAGCAAAAAAATTATTCAGGCTTCATGCGGTTAAGTATTTAAAAAACAAAAGCCCATTGATGGGCTTTTTTAAATTTAGAGTCATACTGGCATTTTAAATGACAAATCTTCCCCGATCTTTTATATTGCCCCTCGGAAGGAGAAACTCATGAAAAAGTTATTGGCTTTATCGTTTATGCTGGCTCTGGCCGGTTGTGCCGAGAAGAAACCCTTAACCCCTGAAGAGCAGTGGCAAGGTTATTGTCGAAGTGTGGGGAATGCCGCGCGGACCATTATGCTGGATCGTCAGAATGCGATTGAGAAAGAGAAAGCAATCGAGCATGCCCTCAAGATCGATGATGAAACCACCAAAGGTTTTATTCTGAACATTATTGATGAAGTCTACGCACTTCCAGCCGAAGAGATTAAGGCAGATGTAAAAGCAGCCCGTGAAAAAGTCCGCGCTGAGTTTACTGAAAAATGTATTGCCACGCCGCATGATGAATTACCAGATTACAAACCGTTCTAGGGAACGGTTTTTTTTAATGGCTGAATCGGGCATAATGCAGCATCTCTTTAAAAAAAACTATCAACCCGAATAAAAGACAAAAAAACATCTAATGAATAATAAAAATAGCCTAAGCAAAATGTACACTTTGTGACAATTTCTAAATCTAAAATATAGAAATACTTATCTTTATATTGAATAATGAATTTAACTCCAATTACCCGAGGAGTAACACAATATGCAAGTCGTCAGATATTTACATCATTCTGATCTGCTCTTAGAAGATGAACATGGTGTAGTCATTATTGCTGGTAGTCGCTATGTCCTGAGCGTAGGCGACAAAGTATTTTTAAAGAAGGTGCTAGAACAAGAAAAAAAGCTGTATCAGGTGGATATTTCCTTTGCCAGCAATAATCACAGCACGATGTGTGAAGATGAATGCGTGGTGAAATTCAAAGGCTGCCGGGATTCATATCAGCAATATTTAAACTCGACCACTGTACACTAAGGTGGAGTATCTTTTTAACTTCAAATCAGGCAACATCATGGTTGCCTTTTTTATGCATTAAATTCAGTTAAAAGGGCCTGCTCATAGGCTTGTTTCTTGAGATCTGATCTAAAAGTGATTATTGAATAATCATTAAGAGCATCATTTAGTTATAAAATAACGAGCATCACAAAGAAACACTTGAGTTGCATTAACTTTTAACTGGAAATTTAGTAAAATTTCGGAGTCCATATTATTTGTGAAGCTTGGAATAAGCAGGAATTCATAAGTAATTTTTTAAAAAAGAGGAATAACACTGTGCTAGAAGCTTACCGCCAACACGTTGAAGAACGTGCCGCACTCGGAGTCCCACCGAAGCCACTTGACGATGCCCAAACCGCTGCATTAGTTGAACTACTAGTTAACCCGCCAGCTGGTGAAGAAGCATACTTGGTAGATTTGCTTGAAAACCGTGTACCAGCAGGTGTTGACCAAGCTGCATATGTAAAAGCTGCGTTCTTGGCTGCATTGGCAAAAGGCGAAGCAACCTCTCCACTTATTTCTAAAGAACGTGCGGTTTACTTGCTAGGTACTATGCTTGGTGGTTATAACGTAGCGCCTTTAGTTGAACTTTTAGACAACGCTGAACTTTCTGAGCTTGCTGCTGAAGCGCTTAAGAAAACGCTTCTTGTATTTGATGCATTCCACGATGTCGCTGATAAAGCAAAAGCGGGTAATGCAAATGCACAAGCTGTTATGCAGTCTTGGGCTGATGCTGAATGGTTTACTTCACGTCCAGACGTTCCTGAAGAAATCAAACTGACAGTTTTCAAAGTCACTGGCGAAACCAACACTGATGACTTGTCACCTGCACAAGATGCTTGGAGCCGCCCGGACATTCCATTGCACGCAAATGCAATGTTGAAAAACGTACGTGACGGAATCAACCCGGAAGTTCCTGGTGAAGTTGGTCCATTAAACCAAATCAAAGAATTGATCGCGAAAGGCAACCAAGTTGCTTACGTAGGTGACGTTGTTGGTACAGGTTCATCTCGTAAATCTGCAACCAACTCTGTGCTTTGGTTCTTTGGTGATGACATTGCTCATATCCCGAACAAAAAAGACGGTGGTTACTGCCTAGGTTCTAAAATTGCGCCAATTTTCTTCAACACGATGGAAGATGCGGGTGCATTACCGATCGAGATCGATGTTGGCAACATGAACATGGGCGATGAAATCGTTCTTAAAATCGATCATGCTGCTGCGAAAGTTTCTGCATCTAAAGACGGTGCTGTAATTGCTGAAGCTGATCTTAAAACACCTGTACTTCTAGACGAAGTTCGTGCTGGCGGTCGTATTAACCTGATCGTTGGTCGTGGTTTGACCACTAAAGCACGTGAAGCTTTAGGTCTTCCAGTATCTACGTTGTTCCGTACTCCGGTTCAACCTGCTGCAACTGGCAAAGGCTTCACTCAAGCACAGAAAATGGTTGGTCGCGCTTGTGGTCTTCCTGAAGGTCAAGGCGTACTTCCAGGTACTTACTGTGAACCTAAGATGACCACTGTTGGTTCGCAAGATACCACTGGTCCAATGACGCGTGACGAATTGAAAGACTTGGCTTGCCTAGGTTTCTCTGCTGACCTTGTTATGCAGTCTTTCTGTCATACCGCTGCGTATCCAAAGCCAGTTGACGTTCAAATGCAACACTCGCTTCCTGATTTCATCATGAACCGTGGTGGTGTGTCTTTACGTCCAGGTGACGGTATTATCCACTCTTGGTTAAACCGTATGCTTCTTCCGGATACTGTGGGTACTGGTGGTGACTCGCATACTCGTTTCCCAATCGGTATTTCGTTCCCGGCGGGTTCTGGTCTGGTAGCTTTTGCTGCAGCAACTGGTGTTATGCCACTTGATATGCCTGAATCTGTACTTGTGAAGTTCAAAGGTAAAATGCAGCCTGGTATCACACTACGTGACCTGGTACATGCAATTCCTTACTACGCAATTCAAGCGGGTGACTTAACTGTAGAGAAGAAAGGTAAGAAAAACATCTTCTCTGGTCGTATCCTTGAGATCGATTTGACAGAAATGGAAACTGACCTGACTGTTGAGCAAGCATTCGAATTGTCTGATGCTTCTGCTGAACGTTCAGCTGCTGGTTGTTCGATCACGCTTTCTGAAGAGAAAGTTGCTGAATACCTTCGTTCAAACATCACTATGCTTAAGTGGATGATTTCTGAAGGTTATGGCGATGCGCGTACAATGGCTCGTCGTGTTGAGAACATGGAAAAATGGTTAGCGAATCCATCACTGCTTAAAGCGGATGCGGATGCTGAATACACGAAAGTGTATGAAATCGATCTAGCTGACATTAAAGAACCTGTTCTTTGCTGCCCGAACGATCCAGATGATGCAAAACTTCTTTCTGACGTTCAAGGCGTGAAAATTGACGAAGTATTCGTTGGTTCTTGTATGACAAACATTGGTCACTTCCGTGCGACTGGTAAATTGTTAGAGAAAGTTCCAGGTGGTGCATTGTCAACTCGTTTGTGGATTGCTCCGCCAACGCGTATGGACGAACATCAGTTGATGGAAGAAGGTTTCTATAATATTTATGGTAAAGCTGGTGCGCGTACTGAAATGCCAGGTTGTTCATTATGTATGGGTAACCAGGCACGTGTAGCTCCGAACACAACTTGTGTATCGACGTCTACACGTAACTTCCCGAACCGTTTAGGTCAGGGGGCTAACGTTTACTTGGCTTCTGCTGAACTTGCATCTGTTGCTGCTGTATTGGGTAAATTACCAACTCCAGAAGAATACCAACAATATGCAGCTCAAATTGATAGTATGTCAGCTGACATCTATCAATACTTAAGCTTCGACAAGATGAGCGAATATACTAACGCTGCTGCGAATGTTGATACGAAGAAAATTGCTGCTGCTCAATTGACTTAATGAGCTAGGATTAAGAAAAGCCGAAAGGCTTTTCCCTAGCGCAAGAGCAAATCTATGATTTGCTTTGTTAATTAAGCAATAAGCGGTATAAGATAAGGGCTGAGTAATCAGCCCTTATTTTTTTATATGAATAATCAGACTTGCTATATGTGTGATAATTTGGCGACAACAAAAGAACACGTGCCACCAAAATGCTTATTTCCAGAAAAGAAGGACTTAAAAGATATTAGCCTAGATTTAAGGAAAGCCCTAATCAAAGTACCTTCATGCGTGGATCATAATTGTAAGAAGTCAGGTGATGATGAATATCTGTTTAATGTTTTGTCAATGACGATTCAAACGGGTAAATATGGACTTTTAAATTTTGAAAGTAAGGTAATGCGTTCTTGGACCAGAAAGGATCGAATTGCTAAACTAAAAGAAAAATTACTATCGACAGCTAGAACAGTAAAAATAAAAGATCCAGAGTCAGAAGATATTTTTGAGGCTTTAGAGTTAACAATAGATAGAGATAGATTAAAAGAAGTTTTAAAATGTTGTGCTCTAGGACTTTATTATTATGAATTTGGAAAGAAATATAAGGGGTCAATACACTCAACTCCTCTATTCTCACCAATCCCTGATAAAAATTGGATAGAACAACAAAGTCAAATGGAGGATTATTATTCTAATAAATTTAAGAATATTAAAAGAAAGGGCGATAATCCTGAGATTTTCCAATATGCATTTTATCAAGACACTTTTAATAATATGCTGGTAGTACAAATGTGGTTTTATGAAGAATGTAAAGTAATATCATTTTTCAGATAGTCATATATTAAAAAACTTCTGTAAATTACACATTTATTAAATATATTATTTAATTCAAACATTAAAAATTATTGAAAGTTGACGTAAAATGCCCAAACAATCTAGATTTCTCTGTATTGGCGGTTTCCTTAACGGAACCCAAGTTAAAGACCAAGGCGATAGCTTTGTCTGTGTCGAAAAGTCTAAAAATGTGACTTACTATAAAAAAGAAATTTTACATCCAGATGCTTGGAATCATGATTATTACGTCTGTGAAAGCACCACAGATCAGCAAGCGCGCAACTGGGTTTATGATATTCCATCACGTTAATTGCGTCTATTCAGGCTATAAATTAAACAATTATTAGAAACAATAACTTGCATTACATTTCTGTGATTGATTTTTCATCTCTCTTTCCCAAAACTGTATGAAAATAAAGCCAATAGGGAATGTTATGACTTATGAAATAGATGCCTTTGGCACTCTAGTAATTGCTGTTTTTTTTCTTTTTATTGGGCGGTATCTTGTTAGTAAAATTAGCTTCTTTAGGAACTATAACTTACCTGAACCTGTAATCGGTGGTTTAGTCGCAGCGATTACGGCCTTTATTTTCTATAAATTGTTTAATATCAGTGCCACATTTGACGCACAGATTCAAACCATCCTGATGCTGATGTTCTTTACTTCTGTTGGCTTAAGTGCAGACTTTTTGAAACTGAAAGAAGGCGGAAAATCGCTCCTGATCTTTCTGGTCTGTGTCATTTTATTTGTAGTCGTGCAAAATGCGGTTGGTATGAGTTTAGCCACAGCGCTTGGACTTGACCCATTGATCGGGTTGATTGTTGGTTCTGTCACCTTAACGGGTGGTCATGGTACCGCCGGTGCCTGGGGCGAGGTTCTGGAGACTCAATATGGAATCCAGGGAGCAGTTGTTCTCGGTATGGCAAGTGCCACATTTGGCTTGATTATTGGTGGACTTGTAGGCGGTCCAGTTGCCAAGTTCCTGATTAAACGCAACCAACTGGCTGAAACAGTAGCGCAAGAGACCAATGAACAGCAGCTCGAATCGCACATCAACACTGCGCCCTTTGAATATCCAAAGAAAACCCGATTGATTACATCCAGTAATGCCGTGTCGACTTTGGGGATGTTTGCCCTGTGTATTTTTGTCGCCAATCAGATGACAGACTTCAGTCAGGGAAGATGGTTTGAATTGCCTACTTTTGTATGGGCTTTAGGCACAGGTGTGATTGTGCGTAATGGCTTGGAGCATGTGCTGAAAGTCGATATCTTCGACCGTGCAATCGATGTATTTGGCAATGCGTCTTTATCCCTGTATTTATCTATGGCTTTACTATCACTGCAACTCTGGTTACTGGCCGATTTGGCAGGTCCGCTCATTACCATTTTATTGGCGCAGACAGCGGTATTGATTTTATTTACCGCAATTGTGACCTTTAGAATCATGGGCAAAAATTACGATGCAGCAGTATTAGTGGCAGGGCATTGTGGTTTTGGTATGGGGGCAACACCGACAGCGATTGCCAATATTCAGGCGGTGACCAATAGCTATGGTCCATCACATAAAGCTTTTTTAATTGTACCGCTGTGTGGTGCATTTTTTATTGATATTGTGAATGCTGTGGTGATCCAAAGCATCATTGCATTTTTCGGCTAAATGTTAATACGTTTTTAAAATCATACATGCAATAAAAAGCCCCATGGTTAGGGGCTAGTCGTATATAGGTCAAGCCCATATACTGTAAGAGGCTCATCTCAAACTGAGTGTATTAGAACATAGCAGCTTGCAAATAACCATCTAAATCTGATTTAAACCGTCAATTGTTGTTCAATCACCGGCCATAAGTTTTGATGTGATTTTTTAAACATCAGCATATGGCCAATGGCTTTATGCGCATATCTTTTAGGTTGAAGCTCAATCATCTGAGTGTCTGCATTGGGGTATAAACGCAGTAAATCTTTTACATTTGCTTCTGTTGCAATTTCATCATCCGATGACCAGATCGAAATAATCGGGCAGGTGATTTGAGCATGAAAATCTGAGCGTGGTAATAGGGTTTTACCCATTGCATTCATGACATAGCCCGGTTTGCTACAGAACTGTGCCCATTCACGCGCCACATCTTTAGGCAGATTTTCGCCCATGCCAATCGCTTGAGTTGGAGCATATCCTTTGCTCATACGGGCCAGTGGGAAAATGAGATTGAACATGACCGGCGCCAGCAGTTTGGTTTTACCTTTAAGTCCTTTGATATGTCCGGTTGAGCCAGCAACAGCCACCACTTTTGCAACTTTGTCATAATTCGGTACGATCCCCAGAAGCTGACCACCAGCACTATGCCCCAGCAAAATCACTTTTTCTGCATGAGTACGTGCTAATAAAGCATCAATCGCGGCGGGAATATCCAGTTGACCCCATTGCACAATGCTGGCTTTGGACTGTTTTAAAGGGCCTGCGAGTGACTCACCAATTCCCCGAAAGTCAAAGACCAGTACCGCATAGCCCTGAGCTTGCAACCAGATGCAGAAATGATGATAAAACTGTTGGGTAATACCTGTGGCAGGACAGACCAATACCGGACGTTTTTCAGATTCTGAAGAAGCCGCATAAAAGCGTGCACTTAAGTGATAGCCATCCTGGCACTGTAGAGTCAATGTTTCAAATTCAGACATACGATACACTATGATTTTAGCTTCCTGATGAAGCTTTAACTTTATACAGTTTTTGAAGGGATGCTTGCGCAAAGCATGACTTAAAAGTCAGTAAAATAATAGATATGGAATGAGCTTATGCTATCAATGGAACTTGCACTGGCCGTTAAAATCGCCATTATTTTTAGTGGAATATTCTTGTGGATTGGGATGTTTACCGGGGTCTGGAAGTATTGGCAGATCCGTCAATCACCACAGTCACGCGCACATTATTATGTCGATATTGCCCATCGTAGCAGTCTGCTATATGCACCAGCGACGCTAATTCTGGCAGTTCTGGCATATTATTCCGATTTATCCAGTGCCATGAATTTGATCTGCGTACTGGTGAATATCGTATTTTTTAGTTTTTCGATTGCAGCTTATATGCTGCATGGTTTCCTGCAAGATACCACCAATCAGTTTAAGCAACCGCATCAACTGGGTCGGTTTCATCTACCTGGCAGTCTGATGAGCTTGGCAATGCTGGGATTAATTATTGCAGAACTTGGAGGAACGGGGATTTTACTCTATGGCGCATTTGGTGGGCTATTTTAATTATTCTTAAAAGTAATATTTTGGTTTTTTTACCAGATGGATGACTGGCCACATCATCCATCTGGGCTAATTTAAAATTTGATTATCGGTATTTCTGGTCTATGGCAGCCCATAGGAAGAAAGCAGCTGAGACGATCAGCGCATAACCAAAGTATTCAAGTTTTAAATTACCTTGAATTAAGCAATGGACGGTTAAAGTCAGCATAAGTGCAAAAGTGGTGCATATAAATGTCACCAGATTGGTGTCGTTGGCTTTAAGAGCGTCAATGAAGACTTGCTTGTTGAAATGTAATGATAACATCTCCATCCCTCCCATTTATTTATGTTATTGAAGACTAAAGCAGATTAAGTTAGTCAGAATTGAACATACAGTTGTACTGTTTAATATCAGCCTTTGCAACCATCGGGCTGCACTTTCAGGGTCAAAATGGCCTTCTTTAGTCGTAAAAATACATAATCAATTGATTAGTAAAGCATTATATATTCAGATTACACCTCCATATCGTCATGAAAACAATAGCTAGCAATTGTTTGATGTGAGCAGATAGAAAATGCAAATTCTACGCCAAAGATATGTAGTGTTAATCAATAGAATGTAAGACTGTGTATAAGTCAGGGGGCAAGATCGTTTAAGTCAGCAACAACATGTATCTAAAAGCTAAAATTCAAAAAATTATTTATATTTATATTAAAAATAGGATCATTCGAGCCTAATTATGAATCACACTTTCTGGAAAAAGCACGAGTAAATAGACACACAGCGATGATTTGATATTGTCTGTAAGAAACAATAAAAGTCCGTTTGGGTAAAACCTGACAATTATTGATCACGCTAAAACCGGATTTTGGGTAAAAATACGATCTTTATCAGACAGCCTAGAAAGATTAGTTTCTAATACGGTCAATCACAGCTGCAATTAGCAATACAATCATGGATGGAATAAACCAGGCCAGATTCTGTTCTGAGAGCGGCAAATTTTGTAGTACGGCAGGCAATTCAAAACCAGCAACTTTTATTCCATCAAAAATACCGAAGATAAATGCCACTAGCGTCACTGGTGCAATCACATGAGACGGTTTTTTGAAGAAGCTAGCGCAGAAGCTCAATAAAATCACATTAATTGCAGGTGGATAAATCGCGCTCAATACGGGCACCGAAACGGCAATCAGTTTGGTTAAACCCAGATTTGAAATAATCAGTGAGAAACCGACCAGAATAAATACAAAAATCTTGTATGGAATTTTAGTCAAACTGGAGAAATATTCGGCACAGGCGCAGGTCAGGCCAATCGCAGTCACCATACAGGCAATAAAAATCATGCCAGACAGGAAATAAGCACCCATATCACCAAAGGCATGTTGTACATAGGCATGCAGGATAATGGCACCATTGGCTGCATTCGGTGCAATTTCGTGGCTACCGAGTCCGAGTTTAAACAGACTTAAATACACCAGTGTTAAACCGATACCGGAAATAATGCCGGCATTCACCGCATATTTGGTAATCAGTTTTTTATCGGTTACACCACGTGAAGTAATCGCTTTCACAATCACGATCCCGAAAACCAAAGCACCTAAAGTGTCCATGGTCAAATAACCATTGACGATGCCTTCAGTCACCGGACTGGTAACGTAATTATTGATCGCTGCCGGTGGATTGCTGGCAGGAATCATTACGGCTGCCACACCCAAAATGATCAAAGAAATAATTTTAAGCGGTGACAGGAAATAGCCAACTGTATCCAGAATCTTGTTTGGATATAAAGACACCACAGTGACTATAGAAAAATAGATGATGCTGTACATGAGCAGGCTGCTCGATTCATCACCAAAGTAAGAAGAAAAACCAATTTCATAAGAAACGGTTGCAGTACGCGGTGTTGCAAATAAAGGGCCAACAGCTAAGTAACACACCACAGTCAGTAAAATACTGGCTGCTTTACCAAGTGGGGAACTGAGTGCCTGAATGGAGCCTTCAACGCGCGACAACGCAATAATGGTAATTACAGGTAAGCCGACTGCAGTAATAAGGAAACCTAAAGCAGCGAGCCATACATGTTCACCAGCTTGTTGAGCCACAATCGGTGGGAAGATAATGTTGCCCGCACCAATAAACAGTGCAAAGGTCATAAAACCAAGGGCGACAATATCCCGGGTACGCAGACTTGTCATAAAGGGAGATCAATAGAACAAAAGAAAGCGATTTTAGTGTATATGTCCAATTTTTTGGAGTTTATTTTAAAGCTGGAAGCCTTGATTCTAGTGAGTTTGCGGATCACATAACCGGTCATTCAAATCTTGGTAGAAATATATGTTTGATAATTCGCTGAAAAATATATTTTTCCTTATAAGCTCAAAAGATATCTACACTTGATATCAAAATATGTCAGTTATTGTTTGTATAAATAAGCAGCAGTGAAAATTCCTATTTCAAGGAAAATTGCTATGCTGAAACTCAACAACTGCGACATATTTCGCAAAAAAGGGATTATAATTCAGGGATTCATAGTGAGGATAGGTATATGCGAGCTCCAGCGATTAGTCTTAAAACTGAGCAAGATGTTGAAAAACTGCGGATATCTGGGCGTTTGGCCGCAGAAGTTTTAGCGATGATCGGGGAGCATGTCAAGCCAGGTGTCACGACCGAATATCTGGATGATCTCTGTCATGATTTTATTATCAATACTCTAAAAGTAACACCGGCCAATATTGGCTATTATGGTTATACCAAGACCACCTGCATTTCGCCGAATGAAGTAGTCTGTCACGGTATTCCATCCTCAAAAACCGTGTTGCAGGATGGTGATATTATCAATATTGATGTGGCGATCATCAAAGATGGTTATTTCGGTGATACCAGCCGGATGTATTATGTGGGAACGCCATCTCCAGAAGCCAGACGTCTGGTCAATACCACCTATGCAGCGATGCTGGCCGGGATTCATGCAGTGAAGCCGGGAGCTACCTTAGGCGATATTGGTTATGCAATTCAAACCGTTGCACAGCGTGAAGGCTATTCGATTGTGCGTGAGTATTGCGGTCATGGCATCGGCAAGGTTTATCACGAACAACCGAATATTTTGCATTATGGACAGCCGGGTCAAGGCATCAAGCTGGTGCCGGGTATGGTCTTTACCATTGAGCCGATGGTAAATATGGGTAAAGCTCGTGTCAAAGAACTAAAAGATGGCTGGACTGTGGTTACCACGGATAAATCGTGGTCTGCACAATGGGAACATATGGTTTATGTGACCGAAACCGGATTTGAATTACTCTCTCCATGGCCTGAAGGCACGGGTGATTATCCGGAAATTTAAAATTTTGACGGGATTTCTGTTAAAAACTTTTGACTTGCCAAATTTACAAGTTCATCGTTTTTGCTGACAAAAATATACAAAACACTACAGCAAAACAATGGTTTGAAAATAGAAGTCTGGTTAGACTGAGAATCAGTTACAAAGTTTCCTTTTTTATTCACTGTGCTGTAGTGACCTGTTTCTCTAGCTCATTTTTCCCCAAGAATGAGCTATTTTTTTGTCCATATTTTTATTAGCTATGGTTTAATTCTGCGACCAGATAGTCAATAAATACCCGGACTGCAGGCAGCAGACCGCGACGTGAGGGATAAACCGCATGAAAAATACCATGCGGTGCTTTCCAGTCAGGTAAAACCCGTACCAGTTCGCCACGTGCCACATACTGCTCTACCACGTTATCTGGCAATAAGGTCACCCCGCAGCTTGAAGCCGCAAGTTGCGCCAACATATTGAGGTCTGAACCCAATACAGTTGGACTGACCCGAATTTTCTTTTGTTCTTGCTGCTCGTTTTGTAAGGTCAGAAATTGTTCGGTATGATCTTCTGCCATAGTCAGAATCTTATGTTCAGCCAGTTGCTCGGGGGTTTTTAGCTCACCAAACTGATTGAGATAACCTTGACTTGCAAACAGATGCTGTTCAATTTTTTCAAACTGACGGATGACCAGATTCGGATCGTCATCCAGATTGGAGCGTACCCGCAGTGCCAGATCACAGCCTTCATTAATGATATCGACCCGGCGATTGGTGATCATCATCTGAACTTTAATTTCTGGATATTGCTTGAGGAAGTTTGGCAGGATTTTGGCGATTTCATTCTGGGCAATTAAAACCGGCAAACTGACTTTAATCGTACCACGCGGTTCGGTACTAAGATGATCGACCAGATCATGTGCTGCCTGTGCTGCATTTAACATGACCTGTGCATGGCGGTAAACGTTCATGCCAATATCGGTAACCGCAAAATGACGCGAGCTGCGTTGAATCAGGCGGACACCTAGACGTTCTTCCAAGTTATGGACACGACGGCTAAGCTTGGATTTAGGGATGTCTGTTGCACGTTCAGCTGCGCTAAAGCCGCCATGTTCCACCACCTGTGCAAAGCAGTAAAAATCATCAAGATCAGTCAGCATTCCAAAATTCCATTTATGCAACAATCTGCTGATTAAAAATTGATTGTTACGTTCTGTCAATTAAAAAAATATTGAAGTTACTAAAATTTAAAAGCCAACACACTCGATAATGTGATACATAGGCGCTCATTTATAATGTCTGGAATCTCATTACACCACAGCTAAGTGGTGATTCATTAAAAAAATTGCCATTCAATATATAAGCTTAGATAATAAATAAATTTCGTATTAGCCGTCGATGTAAAGTTCAATCAGTTTGAATAATTATGCTAGGTTAAAAGGTATTTATTTTCTAAGCTCTAGCACTCATTTATGATTAAAAAAATTGTCTTAAGCCTATGTCTCTGTGTTTCTCATGTGGCTTTTGCTCAACAGATCGCCCTCAGTTTCGATGATGGACTAGACCCAGCCAATAACCCAGATGCTTGTCATATCAATAATGACATTCTAAATACCCTAAAACAAAAGCGAATTTTGGCTATTGTCTATCCAAGTGTCAGTAAAATTAGCACAGAAAAAGGGTTGCAGATGATTTCAGAGTGGGGGAAACAGGGGCATCGAATAGGCAATCATGGAAATTTACATCTTAACCTAAATAAAGATGACATTAGCTTGAAAAATTATTTAAAAGACATAGAGCAAGGACATCAAATATTTTCTACATTACCCGGATTTGTACCACGTTACCGATTTCCATTTCTTAAAGAGGGAAATACGCTAGAAAAAAGGGAAGGAGTACGACAATGGCTGATAACCCATCATTATCAATCGGGAACTGTTAGCATCGATGCGAGTGATTGGTATTATAATCAACTGTTTTTGCAGTATCAGCAAGCACAAGATCAAGAAAACCTGAATAAATTAAAACAAGCCTATCTGTTTCATTTGCTTGATCGAGCACAGTATTACGATAATTTAGCACAACAAACATTAGGACGTTCCCCCAAGCATGTGCTTTTACTTCATGTAAGAGCCATTAATGCGGCTTGGCTAGAAGACATTATTGATTTGTTTAAGCAACAGGGCTGGAAATTTGTTGATAGTGATAGCGCTTATCAGGATTCAATTTATAAAATTCAGCCACAAACTCTACCTGCGGGTGAAAGTATTTTATGGAATATTGCACAAATTTATGGGCTCGAGTCATTACGTTATCCAGCTGAAGATGCCCCCTATGAATATCCAAATTTGAAAAAATTTGGTTTAAGTGTGGCGCCTTAGATACGGCTATTTCACTTTAGAAAATCACGAGGTGTATGCTATAGACAGTAAGAGTTAGATAGTATTTAGGCTGTAACCAATATGATTAAGTGTCGCTACGTTTTCTAAATACCTGAATAATCATCATCGAACATGACACAGCATATGTCTTGTGATGAAATTATTTTTCTAGGAGCTGAATCAACTGTTGCACACCGTCAGTAGCCGTTTGGGTGATCTTGTGAAATTGTACCGGCAATTGTTGTTGGTCTGCTCTGGGGTCAATATAATAGGCCTGGCAAGATACCGGAATGTCATGAATCAATCCCGCCACTGGATAAACTTGCAGACTTGTGCCAATCACCACAAAAATATCGGCATCTTGTACACAATTTTGGGCTTCTGCATAGGCAGGAACGGCTTCGCCAAACCAGACCACGTGTGGACGCAGTGGATAACCTGCTGTGCAAAAGTGCTTGTTTAAATCTAAATCAGTTTCTTCAACCGGATAGAATTCGGTCGTACTTTGTGCATCTGGACCTGAGGTTTTGGCCAGTCGGATATTGCCATGAAGATGAATCACTTTGCTGCTGCCGGCACGTTCATGCAGATCATCGATATTCTGGGTAATGACATGCACATCATAATCTTGTTGCAGTTGCGCAATCTGGAGATGTGCAGTATTTGGCTCTGCCTCCAGAATATTTTTTCGGCGTGCATTGTAAAAGCGCTGTACCAGTTGCGGATCTCTGGCCCAGGCCTGCGGAGTGGCGACATCTTCAATCCGATACTGTTCCCAAAGACCATCGCTGTCACGGAAGGTATTGATGCCACTTTCTGCGCTCATACCCGCACCTGAAAAGACCACCAGTTTTTTCATTATTTTTCTCCTGAATATTTAAACTGCCGAAGTACTCGATTGTGAATTCTCTTTCAAGAAGACACCGAGTTCTCTGGAAAATTTTAGCGGTTCAGTCAGCAAGGGCGTATGACCGGATTTTTTAAAAATCACCTGTTTGGCTTGAGGCAGGCTTTCTGCAATCAGGCGCTGTCCTTCAAAAGGATAGAGCCGGGATTGCGCGCCGCTAAAGAAAGTCACCGGACATTGAAGTTTGGTTAATGCTTCACGGTAATCTTCTCGATGATACAGATAATTGTTGATATACCACGCCATATAGTCCATACGGCTGGATGGCAGTAATAAACTTTGAAAGCGAGGTTGATGCAGTAAAAACTCAAATACTTTAAGACTATAGGGATGACTGTTTTGCAGCTGGATAAAGCGCAGCCACAATGCGCCAATCTGTTGGCGTACCGTTTGATCTAGATCGCGAATAAATTGAATTTGCGGATGTGCAGCGAGGAGAACAGACAGTTGCTGCAAAATCTCCCTAAATTCGTCATGTTTTGATCCAAACAGACCAAAAGCCCAAGTATCATCTACCGGTATTTTGGGTGTCTGATCAATATGCAAATAAGCCGTGATCCGTTTAGAAAAATGATCAGAGTGCAGACCATGCATAAGTGTGGTTGCCCCCATAGAGTAGGCAATGACTATGACTCGATCGAACTTGAGCTGATCTACCACTGAGCGCACATCCTGCCAATGACAGTTAATCGCATCCAGATTTGCTGGAATTTTACAGTCTTTGGATGCACCGAAACCACGCCATTCTGGAATAATAAAACGAAACCTGTTTTTATGCGGAGATAAAAAGGCCGCCCATTGCCAGCTCAACATGCCCAGACCAGACAACACTAAAACCGGTTGACCCTGACCGTATTCACGTACAAACAGCTGTTCGCCGTCTGGCATGCGATAAAAGGGCATGAATATTCTCCTTATTTTTATCCCGATCGTTTATTTAAACTGTTTGAGTCGCGGAATAACGGTTTCCAGCCAGTGAATCCAGCCAAGTTCTTGATCAATGCCGAGTTGTAAAATCATTTTATGAATATACAGGGTGCGATCATTTTCATTAGCTTGGGCAAAGTCTTTGGCAAAAATTTGCTGATAGGTGTTGAGTTTTTCTTTGTGCAGGACTAAATGCCGTTCCAGTTCCGCTAATGTGTTGTTGCCACCAAGCTGCGCTTCAGCACGTAAGCGTACCATCAATTCTTCGCGCAACTGTGCCGGTGGGCTTTGCTGTATCATCCAGTGAGCCAATTCTTCACGACCGGGCAGTTCAACCTGATAGGTTTTTTTACGTGAATGTGCATCTTCTTCTTCGAGTGTTGAAATCCAACCCTGTTTTGACATGGCGTTCAGCTCTCGATAGATTTGCTGGTGGGTCGCATTCCAGAAGAATCCCATTGAGCGGTCAAAGCGCCGCGCCAGTTCTATTCCGGTACTGGGTTTTTCAATCAGGCT
Source organism: Acinetobacter sp. YH18001 (assembly GCF_013416975.1). Lineage (NCBI taxonomy): Bacteria > Pseudomonadati > Pseudomonadota > Gammaproteobacteria > Moraxellales > Moraxellaceae > Acinetobacter > Acinetobacter sp. YH18001. The sequence continues at coordinate 46,311 of NZ_VPEU01000007.1, forward strand.
GGTCAGTAGCACATGCGATAAAGACATAAACGTCTCAAAAAAATGACTCGGGATTATTATGCAACATGTTGCATAAAAATCAATTCTGATTTATATATTAGTGCAACAAGTTGCATAATTCTGATCGATAAATGCAATATCTGATCAGCTGAATAAAAATAGCCAGCACATCAGCACGCTAAGGAGTTGAAATGTCTAAATATCCGAATTTACTTGCCCCGCTTGATTTAGGGTTTACCACACTCAAAAACCGGGTGCTGATGGGGTCAATGCACGTGGGGCTTGAAGAAGCACGCGGCGGATATGAGCGGATGGCAGCTTTTTATGCAGAGCGTGCCAAAGGTGGCGTGGCCTTAATCGTGACGGGTGGTATTTCACCCAATGATCATGGGGTGACGTTTCAGGGCGGCTCCAAGCTTGACAGTGTCGAAGAAGCTGAAAAGCATAAAGTGATTACCCAAGCGGTGCATGATGCAGGCGGGAAAATTGCCCTGCAAATTTTGCACACGGGCCGTTATTCCTATCAGGCAGAAAATGTTGCACCCTCTCCGATTCAGGCACCCATTAACCCGGTCAAGCCGCATGCCTTGAGTTCAGCTGAGGTTCAGCAAACTATTGATGACTTCGCCAATTGTGCCAAGCTGGCACAGTATGCCGGTTATGATGGCGTAGAAATTATGGGGTCGGAAGGTTATTTGATTAACGAGTTTATTGCAGCGCGAACCAATCATCGTGATGATGAATGGGGCGGCAGCTATGAAAACCGCATTCGTTTCCCGATCGAGATCGTGCGCCGTACCCGTGAAATGGTCGGTGAAAACTTTATTATTATCTATCGTCTGTCTATGCTGGATCTGGTGGAAGGTGGCTCAACTTTAGATGAAGTGGTACAACTGGCTAAAGCCATTGAAAAAGCCGGTGCCACGATTATCAATACCGGCATCGGCTGGCATGAAGCACGTATTCCGACAATTGCCACCAAGGTTCCTCGTGCAGCCTTTACCTGGGTTACCCGCAAGCTCAAAGGTCTGGTAAAAGTTCCTCTCATTACTTCTAACCGCATCAATACACCTGAGATGGCTGAGTATGTACTGGCTTCTGGTGATGCCGATATGATTTCCATGGCGCGTCCAATGCTGGCTGACTCTGAGTTTGTGCTTAAAGCTGAACAGGGTCGTAGCGATGAGATCAATACGTGTATCGGTTGTAATCAGGCCTGTCTGGATCATATTTTCTCGATGAAAATTGCCACCTGTCTGGTCAATCCACGGGCCTGTTATGAAACCGAACTCATCTTCAAAGACGTTGGCGAAGCGAAAAATATTGCCGTGATTGGGGCAGGTCCTGCCGGTTTAAGTTTTGCAGTCTATGCAGCGAATCGTGGTCATCAGGTCACGGTATTTGATGCGGCTGCACAGATTGGGGGACAATTTAATATTGCCAAAACCATTCCGGGCAAGGAAGAATTTTATGAAACCTTGCGCTACTTTAAACGTCAAATCGAGTTGCAGCCACGCATCAAGTTAAAGTTAAATCATACTGCCAGTTTTGCAGAACTTGAAGCGTCAGCATTTGATGAGATTGTCGTGGCAACAGGGGTAACCCCGCGTCAACTGGATATTCCGGGGATTGATCATCCAAAAGTCTTATCTTATCTCGAGGTGTTAAAAGAGCGTAAAGCTGTGGGACAGCGTGTGGCGATTATTGGTGCGGGAGGTATTGGTTTTGATACCGCGGAACTTCTGAGCCATGAAGGGGAAAGTGGCAGTATCAATCCAGAAAAATTCTATGATGAATGGGGCATCGATACCAAATATGATCAGGTCGGTGGTTTAAAAACTCCAGTTCTGGAAAAATCATCCCGTGAAATTTACTTATTGCAACGAAAAGCTGCTTCTGTGGGTTCTAGTCTGGGTAAAACCACGGGCTGGATTCACCGCACAGGGCTTAAACATCGTGACGTGAAAATGATTGCGGGTGCCAGCTATGACAGGATTGATGATCAGGGCTTGCATATCACCGTCAATGATAAGCAAATGGTGTTGGAAGTGGATAATGTCATTATTTGTGCTGGTCAGGAATCTTATACCGCCATGTTTGATGAGTTAAAATCTGCTGGTAAAAGTGTACACCTGATTGGTGGCGCCAAAGAAGCGGGTGAGTTAGATGCTAAACGTGCCATTCGTCAGGGGGCTGAATTGGCAGCGGTGATCTAAAAATATTAAAACCTGCTTTTTTTCCTCTTCTTTATTAAAGGAGAGGATTTATAAGAAAGAATCTCTCTTGTGAAGCAGTAGTTCTTACCTTTAATAAAGGGGGAGCGCTCTGTATTTAAAATATCAAAACAAAAAAGGAACCTCAAATGAGCATCGAAACTACAAAAAAATCCATTGATCGTTGGCATGAGATGTTAGCAACCCGCGATATGTCTATCTTGAATGAGTTACTTGCTGAGGATGTTGTATTTCGCTCACCTGTGGCTTTTCATCCTTATCCTGGCAAACAGGTGGTCTTTTTTATTCTGAGCAATGTGATCCAAGTCTTTGAAAACTTCACTTATCACCGTGAATTTATAAGTGAAGATGGTAACAATGTCGTACTTGAGTTTTCTGCTCAGGTAAGCGATAAAAAACTCAAGGGAGTTGACATGATTCAGTTTAATGAAGAAGGTCAGATCATTGATTTTGAAGTGATGATCCGGCCTAAGTCTGGACTTGAAGCCTTAGCGGTACAAATGGGCCAACGGATGCAGTCATTCCAAGTTAAAACTTAATTCGAATTATTGATTCAAGTCGGCATGAAGTTTGTAAATCACAGCTAGTCGAACTAGAGAGGATGACAGATGAAAATGTTGCTTAAAAAATTGGGTCAGCTGTCCAGCGAATATCTGGATCGCTTCAGTGGCGCAGATGAACCGACCCTGTATTACCATCCAAATGGTGTTTTTTCAGGACTCATTGAACGCTTACCGCAGCTGCAACAAAAATATCGTCCTACGCCGTGGTTAGCCAATGCACACGCACATATTCTATATTTGGATCTTATTAAAAAACATACGATTAAACTTAAATATGATGTACTTGAACAGCTAAAAATGTCGGATGGCGGGATTACCGGTATTGCCTGGTATGGGCTGGATTTACCAGCAAATACACCGACCATTGTCTTGTTACATACCATCACCGGCTCTCCAGAGTCGATGCGTGAACTGGTACAGGATCTGCATAAACATACCGGTTGGCGAGTGGCCTTGTGTTTGCGCCGTGGGCATGCAGACCTGCCCATGCCTGTAGCTAAAATGAACCTGTTCGGCTCGACCCAAGACCTGCGGGAACAACTGCTGTATATACAGGATAGATTTCCTCAGTCTGAGCTGTATGGGGTCGGATCTTCTGCGGGTACAGGCTTGCTGGTGCGTTATCTCGGAGAAGAGGGATCACAAACACCGTTAAAAGCGGCTTTTGCCTTATGTCCAGGCTATAACACCGAAACTGGATTTGCCCATGTACATCCGTTTTATAGCAAAGTCATGGCCAAAAAACTAATCAAACGCTTTATTCATCCTTATCAGGAAACCTGGCAAATTTATCCTTCCTGGAAGCAATTGCTGGAGGTAAAAGACTTATCGGAGTTTGAACAGCGTTATTATCAACTGGCCGGTTTTTCAGACTATGAGAGTTATAGTAAGGCCACGAATCCAATTTATGTATTTGAAAACATTAAAGTTCCATTAATGATTTTAAATGCGGAAGATGATCCGGTGTGTCATATCCAGAATCTGGAACCTTATAAAGAAAAAATTCGGGCAATGTCGAATATCATGGTGATTACCACCAAAAAAGGCAGTCATTGCGGATTTTATCAAGGTCTGATGCAAACAGAATCGTGGGCTACGCGATTAATGGCAGACTATTTGATGCACTTGTCTCGTAATTCTGCACCGACATCTGCTTAAAAAAGAGTAATAAAAAAACCCAGCAAAAGCTGGGTTTTTTTGATGAATTCTCTTGATTAATCAAGCGCTGGCATCGCTGCTGCAATGGCATCAGCCACAGCGTCTTCTTCAGATTTGTTTGAATCAGAGTTTGATTTAGGCGTTGCTGCAGGTTTTGAAGGCTCTGGAGCTGGATTGTTTTCTGACGGCGTTCTTGTTGGAGCTGGTGTAGCTTCAACAGGTTCAGGCTTCTTCACTTCACGACGAATTTCAGTCGTCGTGTTAGCTGTCTGTTCACGTTGAATTTCCACAGTTGTCTCTGGAACTTCTTCAATTACCGCTTCTTCTACCGGCTCAAGCGGTTCAAATTGTGCTGGTTCAGGCGTTACAACTTCAGGTGCTGGATTAACCTCAACTTGTTCTTCTTCTTTAGGTGCTTCTTTTTTTACACACGCAGTCAAGCTCAGGCCAGTCAGGATTACGGTACAGAGTAAAAATTTCTTCATCATCATTGCATCAAACAGAAAAGTGTGGAGGGGATTACACTATTATAGCAGCAAATTACAAGATAGAAATCATATGAACTTACAGTAATTTTTTATTGGAATTGCTGTTAGAATAGTCAATTGTTTATTGTTCTTTGAATTGATGCGGATTGACTTTGCTTTCTAGGTACAAGGTAAAGTAAAATTGCGCAACATTGCAGGCCGATTTAGGCTCGATTGTACGAGAAACCCAATGACCCATTTTATTTTCGTTACTGGTGGTGTAGTTTCATCACTAGGTAAAGGTATTTCAGCTGCTTCTGTTGCTGCACTTTTAGAAGCTCGTGGTTTAAAAGTGACCATGGTAAAAATGGATCCATACATTAATGTCGATCCAGGGACGATGAGCCCATTCCAACATGGTGAAGTTTTTGTTACAGAAGACGGTGCTGAAACAGACTTAGATTTGGGTTACTACGAACGTTTCTTGCGTCGTGCGAAAATGACCAAACTGAATAACTTCACATCAGGTCGTGTTTACCAAGATGTTCTGAACAAAGAACGCCGTGGTGACTATCTGGGTGGTACTGTGCAAGTTATTCCACACATTACTGACAATATCAAAGAGCGTGTCCTGCGTGCAGGCGAAGGCTATGATGTTGCGATTGTAGAGATCGGCGGTACAGTAGGTGACATTGAATCTCTCCCATTCATGGAATCTGTACGTCAGCTAATGGTTGAACTTGGTCATAAACGTACCATGTTAATGCACTTAACGTTACTCCCATACATTAAGTCTGCAGCAGAATTAAAAACCAAACCAACACAGCACTCTGTTAAAGAACTTCTGTCGATTGGTATTCAGCCAGACATTCTCATCTGCCGTACCGAGTACGATGTAGATGCAGATACTATCCGTAAAATTGCATTATTTACCAACGTTGAAGCACGTGCCGTTGTGGTATGTAAAGATGCACGTTCGATCTATCAGATTCCACGTACTTTCTACGAACAGAATGTTGATGATTTAATCTGCGAACGTTTTGGTTATAACGACCTTCCTGAAGCGGATTTAACCGATTGGGATAACGTGGTAGAAGCATTATTGAACCCAGAATACACCGTTCGTGTAGCGATGGTCGGTAAATATGTAGAACTTCCAGATGCGTATAAATCTGTGAACGAAGCACTTTTACATGCCGGGGTGAAAAACCGCGTTAAAGTCCAAATTGACTATGTCAATGCAGAAGAACTTGAAAGCCAGGACGTGAACGAAATATTGAAAGATGCCGATGCGATTCTGGTTCCAGGTGGTTTTGGTGAACGTGGTACTGAAGGCAAAATGCAGGCGATTCAATTCGCACGTGAAAACGGTGTACCTTTCCTTGGTATTTGCTTAGGTATGCAGTTGGCTGTAATCGAATATGCACGTAATGTTGTGGGCATTAGCGATGCAACGTCGACTGAATTTAACCGTTCGACCAAATCTCCATTGATTGGCTTGATCACTGAATGGTTAGATGAGCGCGGTGAAGTTCAGCAACGTTCTGCTGACTCTGATTTGGGTGGCACCATGCGTCTAGGGGCTCAAAAATCTGAACTGGTTGCAGGCACAAAAACAGCTGAAATCTATGGTTCTGAAGAAATCATTGAGCGTCACCGTCACCGTTACGAAATGAACAACCGTTATATCCCATTGCTTGAAGAAAAAGGCATGAAGATTTCTGGTTATTCACCGGTACAGCATCTGGTAGAAACAGTTGAAATTCCTCAACATCCTTGGTTTATTGCGGTACAATTCCACCCGGAATTTACCAGCTCACCACGTGAAGGTCATCCATTATTTGCCGGTTTCATTGATGCTGCGAAAAAGCAGTACCAAAAAACTCAATAATCGGTGTGTAGGACACAACTAGGAAGTTTAAATGTCGCAATTAAAACCACAAGAAATTGTACGTTTGGGCGATATACAAATGGCAAATCATTTGCCATTTGTATTATTCGGCGGAATGAATGTACTTGAATCTAAAGACTTGGCTTTTGAGATCGCTGAGACTTATGTCGATATTTGTACACGTTTGGGTATTCCCTATGTGTTCAAGGCCAGCTTTGATAAAGCCAACCGTTCAAGCTTGAACTCGTTCCGTGGCCCAGGCCTCGACAAAGGTCTCGAGTGGTTAGCTGACATTAAAAAACACTTTAATGTGCCAATCATCACTGATGTACACGAGCCGTACCAGGCGGCGCCTGTTGCAGAAGTGGCGGACATTATCCAGCTGCCGGCTTTCTTGAGTCGTCAGACGGATCTGGTGGAAGCCATGGCAAAAACCGATGCCATCATCAACATCAAAAAAGCACAATTCCTTGCACCACACGAAATGCGTCATATTTTGCATAAGTGTCTGGAAGCAGGAAATGACAAACTGATCATTTGTGAGCGTGGTTCAGCATTTGGCTATAACAATCTGGTTGTAGACATGCTGGGCTTCGATATCATGAAAGAAATGAATGTGCCTGTGTTCTTTGATGTGACGCATGCCTTGCAAACTCCAGGTGGCCGTGCCGATTCTGCTGGCGGACGCCGCGCCCAGATTACCACATTGGCGCGTGCAGGTATGGCAACCGGTCTTGCAGGTTTGTTCCTGGAAGCACATCCTGATCCAGAGAAAGCCAAGTGTGATGGCCCATGTGCATTGCGCATGTCTCAACTTGAGCCTTTCTTGGCACAGCTAAAAGAATTGGATACCTTGGTCAAAGGTTTCGAAAAGTTAGATACACACTGAGTTTATCACTCTTGCGCTGCCCTAAAGGCAGCTCATATTAATCAACTGAGGAATAGTTCATGAGCCAAATCGTTGACATTCGTGCACGTGAAATTTTGGACTCTCGTGGTAACCCTACCATCGAAGCAGACGTAATCTTAGCATCTGGCGTAGTTGGCCGTGCATGTGCACCATCTGGTGCTTCAACTGGTTCTCGTGAAGCTTTAGAACTTCGTGATGGCGATAAAGCACGTTACTTAGGTAAAGGTGTTAAAACTGCGGTAAATAATGTAAACACCTTAATCCGTGATGCTTTGCTTGGTAAATCTGTATTCGAACAAAAAGACATCGATAACACGATGATTGCTTTAGACGGTACTGAAAACAAAGAAAAACTGGGTGCAAACGCAACTTTAGCTGTATCTTTGGCTGCTGCACGCGCTGCTGCTGATGAAAAGAAAATTCCTCTTTTTCAATATATTGCAGACCTTCGCAACAACTCGATTTTGACCATGCCTGTACCAATGATGAACATCATCAATGGTGGTTCACATGCAGACAATAACGTTGATATTCAAGAATTCATGATTGAGCCAGTGGGCTTCACTTCATTCTCTGAAGCTTTACGCGCTGGCGCTGAAATCTTCCATTCTTTAAAATCAGTTTTAAACAAAAAAGGTTTAAACACTGCTGTGGGTGATGAAGGTGGTTTCGCACCAAACCTTCGTTCTAACGAAGAAGCAATCACGGTTATTCTTGAAGCAATTGGTCAAACTGGCTACAAAGCAGGTTCTGACATTATGCTGGCGCTGGATTGTGCATCTTCAGAATTCTACAAAAATGGTCAGTACATTCTTGCGGGCGAAGGCAACAAAGCGTTCACCAGCAACCAGTTCTCTGACTATTTGGCTGGCCTTGTAAACCAATACCCAATTATTTCAATTGAAGATGGTTTGGATGAGTCGGATTGGGAAGGCTGGTCTTACCTGACTTCGATTCTTGGCGACAAGATCCAGTTGGTAGGTGATGACCTGTTCGTAACGAATCCTAAAATCCTGCAACGTGGTATCAACGAAAAAGTAGGTAACTCGATCCTGATCAAATATAACCAGATCGGTACCTTGACTGAAACTTTAGATGCGATCTATCTTGCCAAAGAAAATGGTTACTCTACTGTGATTTCACACCGTTCAGGTGAAACTGAAGATTCAACCATTGCGGATCTTGCAGTAGGTACAGCAGCGGGTCAAATCAAGACTGGTTCACTTTGCCGTTCTGACCGTGTAGCGAAATATAATCAATTACTTCGTATTGAAGAATTGACTAATGCTGCATATCGCGGTAAAGCTGAGTTCAAAGGTTTGAACTAAGCGACTTATGTCAATGTTAAATGTATTCGACTCGACTGCGAGTAAAGTACTGTTGGGCCTTGCGATCATTTTGATCGCAGGGTTTCAATATTTATACTGGTTTGGTGAAGGTGGTTATCATGATCATCAGCAGCTGACCCAGAAAATCCAGCAGCAAATGGAATTGAATGATGAGCTGAAAGAACGTAATCGCGTTCTGGCGGCAGAAGTCTACGATTTAAAGAATGGTATTGAAGCCATCGAAGAACATGCGCGTTTAGATCTTGGCCTGATTAAGCCACGTGAAACTTTTATTCAAATGAGCACGATCAGTACTCAATATAAACCCATCTATCTTAATCCAAATTCTAAAGTAGATCTGCGAACCAATGAGTCACCTGAGCCAACAAATACCCCGTAAATTATGGGTCATTCTTCCTGCTGCAGGTTCAGGTAGCCGTTTTTCTAAAACAGAACTCAAGCAATATCAGACGCTTCAACAACGAACTGTTCTTGAACATACCGTTGCACGTCTGAATCAATTGCCTTTGACTGGTTATGTATTGGCGATTGGTACACAGGACAATGTCGCAAAAACTCTGCCATTTTCCGATCTGGAAAAAGCACATTTTTGTTTGGGCGGCGCAGAGCGAGTGAATTCGGTGCTGAATGCATTAAATTATTTATCTGCAATGGCCTCTGAAGATGACTGGATCATGGTGCATGATGCGGCACGCCCTTGTGTCAGTCTGGATTGTCTTCAACAGTTGGTCAATACGGCAATTGCACAGGATCGGGCTGCGATTCTGGCGATTCCGGTACGAGATACACTTAAGCGTGTAGTCACCGGTTCTGATATTGAGGAAACGGTGGATCGCTCCATGCTCTGGCAGGCACAAACGCCGCAAATGGCCAAGCTGGGCACATTAAAACGGGCGATTGAACAGGCTTTGCAGGATGGTGCTAACATTACCGATGAAGCCAGCGCACTGGAACATATCGGTGAGCAGGTGAGTGTGGTGCAAGGACGTTCCGATAATATTAAAATTACCTATCCAGATGATCTGGAACTGGCCAAGCTGATTTTACAAGCTCAGGCTTAAAAATATATTCGATAAAATTTGAATAAAAGTAGAATAAATCTGGCTATAGCGATCTATTCCCTATAGCTTTCACTTATAATTTTGCCATCATTCTTTTTCACCTTTTGGCCAATGATACCTTCACAGCAGTATCGGTTTTTACGTCATTCTTTGCGTGATGGACGTAGTATTAACCCGCAAGATTCCTCCCGGTGGACCAAGTTGCACCTTGATCCCTGGTTGTTGTGCTTTCTGGTTCTCAATGCAATCCTGGGTTTGATGGTGGTGTATAGCGCGACCTCTGAAGACTCCGGAATGGTTGTTCGTCAGGCAATCAGTTTCGGGATTGGTTTTGTGCTGCTGTTTATCTGTGCGCAGATTCCACCGAAAGTCTATCAGGCGATCAGTCCCTACCTGTATGCCTTTGGCATATTCATGCTGCTCTTGGTGTTTGTGATTGGTGAAAAACGCCTGGGTGCAACGCGTTGGATTACTTTGCCTGGTATTGGGAGTATGCAACCGAGTGAGGTGATGAAATTTGCCATGCCTTTGATGATGGCCTGGTATTTTGCACGTAAGCCATTTCCTCCCAAATTTGTACATATTGTCGGTGCATTAATTTTACTGGCTATACCATTTGTTTTGGTTGCACTCCAACCTGACTTGAATATTGGTTTGGTGATTCCGGGTGTTTTTGTCTTGTTTTTAAGTGGGATGTCGTGGCGTCTGATTGTTGGTGCGGCCGCAGCACTGGCTGTAGCAGCACCGGTTTTATGGATGTTCGTACTACAAGAGTATCAAAAGAAACGTATCACCACGATGTTTGATCCGGAGTCGGATGCATTGGGTGCAGGCTGGAATATCATTCAGTCCAAAATCGCGATTGGTTCAGGTGGTTCCACAGGCAAAGGCTATACTGAGGGGACCCAATCGCATTTGGGTTATCTGCCCGAGCATCATACCGACTTTATTATGTCGACCTATGCCGAAGAATTCGGTTTTATTGGTGTGTTTCTGCTGTTCAGTTTATTTACTGCGATTATTATTCGTTGTTTGATGATTGGCTTAAACAGTTTTCATAATTTTGGACGTTTATATGCCGGAGCTATTGGACTGACCTTTTTCTTCTTTGTATTTTTAAACTCGGGCATGGTGAGTGGTATCTTACCGGTGACTGGAGATCCATTGCCGCTTATGAGTTATGGCGGAACGGCGGTAATCTCAATGCTCGCAGGCATGGGAATTGTGATGTCGATTCATACCCATCGATAAATTATTCTAAAAGTCGGATGTGTTCCGGTTTTACAAATATTGTTAAGACATGCGGGTAAAGAAAAGTATCTTCATTACATTCATGCTCAATGTGGAAATTGCTTCCAAATGCAGAGTGATATAAGCGTACAACAAAAAGCAGAAATGGATAAACGATATAAAGAAGCCCTCAATCGAGGGCTTCTTTCGTCTTAAAACTTAACTGAAAAACCAGGTGTAATAGCCCCAGATCATCAAAGGCCAAGCCAAAAATGGACTAAATAGCCATTTCCAGAACCAGTGGCGAGGTACGAAACCGACACCATGTACAAAGCCTCCAGAAATACCAATCATGATATACATCATGGCACTATGGCTATATTCACCGTTGGCATCCAGCATTGCAGAGGGATGAACCAATAACACTGCGGCGAGAGGAAAAGCCAGCAGGCAGGAAATCATCATCGCAAATTTGTTTGGTTTCTTGTCTACAACGGTTTTCTCAAGCGCAGCTTCGGTCATATTTTATTCCTCATCCAGGTCTTGGTGTTGTTCCATATAAATTGCAGCAATCACACTGGCAAAACACGCCATCAGTACACCCAGAATCCAGGCAAAATACCACATAATTTTATCTCCTTAGTGCACAGCCTTAATACAGGCTGTGTGAATTGTCTTCAATATGTTTGTTGGTAATCACGCCCCACATCTTGTAATAACACCAAGTGGTATAGATCAGGATCAATGGAACAAAAATACAAGCTGCAACTGTCATGACAGTTAAGGTGTTTTTACTGGATACCGCATCCCACATCGTCAGACTGACAGTCGGATTTAAGCTGGATGGCATCAGGAACGGGAACAGGGCAAAACCGGCAGTCAAGATTGCACCGACGACTGCCAGAGAAGAACCCAGGAAGCTCAAGCCAGCCTTGTTTTTACCTGCAGCCAGTACAATGATTAATCCCCCTAGAATGCCGGCAATTGGAGCTGCCATTGTAATTGGATAAGTTGAATAGTTGTTCATCCAGCCCGGATTGGCATTGGTCAGTACTTCTTTTGCTAATGGGTTGGCAACACCATTGGTGTCAAAAGGCATCACCAGGCTATAACCCTGGATGTTTCCAAAATACAACCATGCACCCGCAGCAAGGAAAGTCGCCAAGTAGACCAGACCCATGATTTGTGTCGCTTTGGCAGAACGTTGACGCAGGTCGCCATCAGTACGCAGCATCAGCCATGCACCACCATGTGCGCATAACATCGATAAACTGACCAGACCACATACAATTGCAAATGGATTTAGCAGGGCAAAGAAGCTACCTGTGTAGGTAGAGCGCACAGTTTCATCCAGGGTAAAAGGCACGCCCAGAAACATATTGCCGAACGCAACACCAAAAACCAATGCCGGAACCGCACCGCCTACAGCCAGGCCCCAATCCCAAGACGTACGCCACTTAGTATTTTCCAGTTTTGAGCGATAGTCAAAGCCGACCGGACGCAAGAATAAGGCAAACAGTACCAGTAAGAGTGCCCAGTACATGCCAGAGAAGGCGGTTGCGTAAACCATTGGCCAGGCAGCAAATAGAGCACCACCTGCGGTAATGAACCAGACCTGATTGCCGTCCCAGTGTGGGGCAATGGTGTTGATCGCAGCACGGCGCTCGTTATCATTTTTGCCCACAAATGGCATGATTGCCATGGAACCCATATCGAAGCCATCGGTGAGGGCGAAACCAATCAGCAATACGCCAACCAGCACCCACCAAATTATTTTGAGCAATTCATATTCGATCATGCTTGAGTCTCCCCATTTGCTTTTTCTGCTGCAAGCTTTTCAAAGTGGTATTTACCGGTATGCAGGGAACTTGGACCAAGGCGTGAGAATTTGATCATCAGATACATCTCGATAATCAATAACACCGTGTAGAAGGCTGCCAATGCCAGGATTGAACCCCATACATCGCCAGTACTTAAGCTAGATGCTGAAAGATGCGTCGGTAATACTTCACCAATCGTCCATGGTTGACGACCGACCTCTGCCACATACCAGCCGGTTTGTGCAGCCACCCAAGGTAAAGGAAGCGCAAATAAGGCAAATTTCAATAACCAAGGTTTGTTTTCAGCATTGCGTTTTGCGACTGCAACAGTTGCCAGAATGAAGAGAAGCAGCATCAAGAAACCAGAACCCACCATGGCGCGGAATGCCCAGAACAGGCTTGGTACATGTGGAATGGTGTCTGCCGCCGCAGCTTTAATTTGTGCTTCAGTCGCATCCACCACATTTGGCGTATATTTCTTCAGCAGCAAGCCATAACCGAGGTCTTTTTGTGATTCATCAAAAGCCGCTTTAAGCTCAGGTGATTTATCTCCTGCACGGAGCAGCTCTAACTGTTCATACGCCACCATACCGTTACGGATCCGCTGTTCGTGCTGAGTAATCAGATCTTTAATTCCGGTCACTTGTTCAGTGGTGGAGCGGGTTGCAATCAGACCCATCGCATAAGGAATCTTGATCGCATAGTCAGTGGTTTGGGTTTCTGCATTTGGAATCCCAAATAAGGTGAATGCTGCTGGTGCAGGATGCGTATCCCATTCTGCTTCAATCGCCGCAAGTTTGGTTTTTTGGACATCGCCCAGCTCATAACCTGATTCATCACCCAGTAAAATCACTGAAAGTGTAGACGCAAGCCCGAAGATGGCAGCAATGGCAAAAGAACGACGTGCAAAAGGCAGATCACGTTTCTTCAGCATGTAGAAACTTGAAATGGCCAGTACGAAAATAGCGCCCGTGACATAACCGGCGGATACCGTATGCACGAATTTAACCTGAGCGACCGGGTTAAAGATCAGTGCAGCAAAGTCCACCATTTCCATACGCATGGTTTCATAGTTAAATGCCGAACCGACCGGGTTTTGCATCCAGCCATTGGCGACCAGAATCCATAACGCGGACATGTTCGAACCCAAAGCGACTAGCCAGGTGACTGCCAGATGTTGCACTTTGGACAGGCGATCCCAGCCAAAGAAGAACAGGCCGATGAAAGTCGATTCAAGGAAGAAGGCCATCAGACCTTCAATCGCCAGCGGTGCACCAAAAATATCACCAACATAATGCGAGTAATAAGCCCAGTTGGTTCCGAACTGGAATTCCATGGTCAGACCTGTGGTCACCCCCAAGGCGAAGTTAATACCAAACAGTTTTCCCCAGAACTTGGTCATGTCTTTATAGATTTCTTTGCCGGAAATCACATAAGTGGTTTCCATGATGGCAAGCAGAAAAGCCAGACCTAAAGTCAGTGGAACAAAAATAAAGTGATACATCGCGGTCATGGCGAACTGGAACCGCGAGAGATCGACCACGCTTTCAGAAATCATCAACGTGTCTCCTGGATTTGGGAAGGATTGCCGGCAATACGCTCGGCGACTTGATTGTCAAAATTTTTAGGAATAGTAGGTGCGTCAAACCAGATATTTTTAATAATCATAAGCAAAATAACTTTGATAATTAAAATAGCGGTTATTTCTCTCACCACTTTTTGGTTTAGATTTTTGGGAACTAAGCTCATTCGAACAAGCCTGTTATATGGTTTGTTATATATTATTAACCAATTGTAAATGTAAAATAAATAGACAATACAGTTTAAATAAATATATATTTATAAGTATATGAATATAATGATTATATATTTTTATGAGTTAAAAATTATTCTAAATATTTTGTATTATTTTGTGTAAGCTTATTGGGTTTTAAATCCGACTAAAATGCTTATATTTATACTTTAAATGTAGATTGTTTTAGTTGGATTAATATTAATTGATTGCTTTTTAATCTGATTAAAAAGGTTGGGTTTAAAAAATGAGTCTAAATTATTCAAACTGTTTTAGTCGGTTTTATAGAGGGTTGAAAGGGAAGTGTTATAGGAGGTTATTCAAAGATGTGCCTGATAAGCGATCTTGATCACAGGCTTTCTTATACTGTTTCTTTAATAGAAACGCATCAACAAAAAGATCCCGTTTAGGGATCTTTTTGTATGTCATGTTTAATAAATAATAGCTACAGAGATGTTCTCTTTAAGCGAATAGGTATTCAGCTTAGAAGTCGTAACGCATGCCTAGAGAAAGACCTAAGCTGTCTTCACCGCGTGCGCCACCTACAGCATTGGTACGACCTTGTGCCCAAGGGCTAAGGTTTGAGTTTTCATCATTGAGTACAGTTGCTATGTTGCCATAAATGCGGACTGTTGGATCTAAACGGTGCTCAAGTCCGATTGCCAGTAAAGTTGCATTTGCATCATCTGCATCTACATCACGGTGGAATACTTCACCACGGAATGAGGTTTTTGGTGCAAATTTATATTCACCGGCCACACCAAACACTTGAGCATCTGGGTTTGCAATATCATTATCATGTGTTAAGTATTGATATAAACCACCCAGGTTGAACTCAGGGGTGATTTTGTAAGCACCTGCGATACGGAAACCATCACGTTCGCCACGGGTAGCTTCTTCTTCATAATGTTCATATGCAGCAGCAAAATCAACTTTACCTTCTTTATAGGTTAAAGCGAGGTCGTAAGCTTTATCTTTGTCCTTGGCACCATCTTTACTAGCATCCGGGCTATTTGTTTCATGTAGTGACATCGCACCTAATACGTTGAAACCGCCACCAAATTTTGGTGATTTATATTCAATCGTATTGTTATTACGTTCATCAAAACGCAGGTTGCCTACACGTGTGACGTTACGAACGTCACCGACCATATCACCAAAGAAGTTGACCGGGCCACGTGCTACTTTGAATGGGCTGTCAAAACGGCCTATACGCGCTTGACCGAAATCACCTTTTAAACCAACAAAAGTATCACGAGTTGCAAATTCAACATCATCATTTGCAGAACCGCTAGCAAAGTTAATTTCTTGTTCGATTTGACCAAAAACAGTCATGCCATTTTCTAGTTTTTGTTCAGCTTTGAAGCCTAGGCGTGAAGAGTTTGAAGAAAGTCCAACTTCATTATAATCTGCACCATCATCCAGATAATCTAAAGAAACGTGTGCACGACCATAAATTTTAACGTCAGCAGCAGCTGCCATGACTGGTGTTAAAATTGTTGCCCCAATTGCTAATGCAGATAACGTTTTTTTCATGTGTTGCTCCAATAAAGACTTTTTATTCATCGTCTTAAAACAAGTTTCAGTCATGTGTTGAAACATGTACCGCTCTATTGGTGCCAAGTATCGATTACAAATAAGACAGTAAGATTAAGGAAATATTTCAAATCTGTTAAATGTTGTATTTTGTAAGTTTTGTAATATTACACATTCAATTTTTTGTATTTAAAGATAATTTGGTTGCTATTATCTTAATGATTCGCATTTATTTCTAAAGTTTTATGCTTTAAGTAGAATAAAAAAATGGAGCCGAAGCTCCATTTTTTTATTCAGTTAAACTTAAAGTGCAGCTTTGATTTTTTCAGCCAGCGCTTTAATTTTTTCCTGATCACCCATCTGGGCAGCATGTTTACCCAAGTTGTGCAGAGAAGTCGGCACTAGATGAAAATGAATATGCGGTACAGTCTGACCAGCAGCAGCACCTGATAATTGCATCAGGACAATGCCATCAACGCCCAAACCTTTTTCAATTGCTTTCGCAACCTTCTGTACAATTTGAATCGTATAGGCCGCAGCTTCAGGATCTAGATCCAGTAAAGTGATGGCTGGTGCTTTCGGAACGACCAGAGTATGACCATCTGCTTGCGGCATGATGTCCATAAATGCAAGAACCTGGTCATCTTCATACACTTTAATCGCAGGAAGTTCACCGCGTAGAATTCGTGCAAAAATATTCTGATCATCATAAGTCATAAGTACATTCCTTGAGCGTTATTGAATTGAATTATTTACAGTTCAATTCTTTCTGACGATCTTTGATCACGTCAAGACGCTGTTGCTCTTTTTCCGAGAATTTTGGCTTGGTTGTATAGCAATTGTCATTGCCGAACTTCGCTTTTGCTTCTGGATCTTTAAAACAGAATCCTTTAGACGCATAAATCACGTCATGATCATTTTTCAATTTTTTGCATTCCTGTTCAGATGCAAGAACCGATGTTGAAGCCCCGAACAAAGTTGCTAAGCCAATTAATGCTGCAACAGAAAATTTCTTCATGCGAGTTTCCTCTGGGTTATCCACTATATGTGCCTGCCTACTAGTCACAATATGAGGTTTTGTTATCATTATTCAATGGCGAGATATTACTCGATGGTAATATTACTCCATGATTCATACATTTTCACGGCACTGGAAAAATCACTGTTTTTATCCGATAGATCACTGGCCGCCTGAATTAGATTCTGGGTCAACGAGAGCACAGGCGCAGACAGTTTAGCCTCACGCGCCAGATCGATTGCGATGCCGGTATCTTTGGCCAAGAGTGGCAGGGCAAAGGTTACAGGAAAACTGCGATTTAAAATACGCTGTGGTAATACGGTTTCGGTCACCATGCTTTTACCACTTGAAGCATTAATACAATCCAGTGCTTCATTCAGGTTGACTCCATGTGCTTTCAGCGTAGTAAAGCCTTCTGCGACCGCACACAGGTTTACAGCCATTAACATATTATTCACGGCTTTCACTGCAAAACCTGCGCCAGATTCACCGACATGCTTAATCAGTGTGCCAAAAGCCTGCATCGCAGGAAGGGCTTTTTCAAAACCTTGGACATCGCCGCCTACCATCACTGTCAAGGTGCCATTTTCAGCACCAATGGTTTGACCGCTGACCGGTGCATCCAGAAAGATCGCCCCACGTTCAGCCAGTTGTGCTGCCAGTGTTTGCGCGGAATCCGGTACACCACTGGTACAGTCGACCCAGACTGAGCCGGATTTAAGCGACAAATTTTCCAGAAGTTGTGCTACATCGGCACTGGTCGGCAAACATGAAAAGATAATATCTGCCTGAACGGCCTGTTCTAGCGTAACGGCTTGAGTGCCATATTCAGCAGCATGTTGCTCTGCTTTGTCAAAATTGCGGTTCCAGACATAGACGGTATCAAACTGCTTGGGTAAATGTGCCGCCATACGATAACCCATGGCACCTAAGCCGATAAATGCTACTGACTGAATCATGCTGTATCCTCTGAATATGTAAATAAATTTTAATGTTTTTTGGCGATGCTGACGCAGATGCGCTAAGCATCAAGACGTGTAGAGCGCTGCGCCAGCCAGGTCGTCATTTTGGGCCAGAACGTATTGGCTGTTTTCTGGTTGGACATCAGGCCCAGATGACCACCCGGAATCAGAGTAAACGTCTTATCCTGGCTACTTGTCAATTCTATCAAAGGCTTAGCTGACTGTTCTGTGACAATCTGGTCGGTTTGACCTGCACCTACCAATAGGGAGCAGCTGATATTTTTAAGATCAACAATACGACCATCTAAAGTGATAGAACCGTATTTTAAAGGATTTTGCAGCCATAAATGCAGAACCATGTCCTGATTAATCCCGCCCGGATAATCGATCATCTTGTTCAGGAAATTCCCCATGGTGGCATGTTCATAGACATCTTCGACATGATCCAGATTCAGCAAAAACTGCTTCTGGCTTTTTAGCCAGCCAATCGGATCAAGTAATTTAAAGCCCAAGGCATTTACAATACCCGGCGTATGAATATATTGCTTCGGGATCAATCCTTGATGAATGGCCTGTTGCAAATTCTTATTTTTAGAAATCAGTTTATTGGTCGTAGAAAAAAGTTTGCCGACACGTCCTGACGCATAACTGTCGATAGGACTGCCCACCACGATCAGATTCTTGACATGTTCAGGCGAATGCAGGGCTGTATAGAGCGTGACAAACACCCCAGCCATACTCCAGCCGTGTAAGGAAATGAACTGACTGCCTGAATGCTTGCAGATGGTTTCAATGGATTGAGGAATGGCTGCATCAATAAAAGATAAAAAATTCAGGTGGCGGTGCTTAAAGTTAAAGCGTTTCCATTCCACCAGATAGACATCAAAACCGCTATGCTGAAAATGCTTGACCAGAGAGCGATAAGGATACAGATCATAAATATCCATATTAATGGCCAAGGGTGCGATAAAAACCAGAGGCTCCTTATATTTTTTCTCGGGTGAAGCGTAATAACGAATCTTGCAAAACTCGGTGCCGGCAATATATTCAAAAGGGGTTTTTTGCGACAGGATCAGTGAGGAGGCATTAAACACCCGGGTGCTGAGGTGTTTCAATTTTTTTTGCTGGCGCTGAAAGTTTTGTTTTAACTGAATCATGTAAATAAAATATCCGTATCCGCGGGAGGATTGATCGAAGTCTAAGCAATAATCGCTTATTATGCCTTGACCTGAAATAGCTTAGGCGCTCAAAATGTTGGCAAATTTTTACAAAAGGCAGCCCGAGGGCTGAGGTAAAGCGATGAGCCAGCAAGACGATATTTCTTACCAATTAGAAACTTTAGCCATTCGTACCGGTCATACCCGCACTTTTGAAGGTGAGCATGGCGAACCAATTTTTCTAACATCGTCCTTTGTGTATGAAAATGCTGCAGAAGCCGCAGCCAAATTCTCAGGCCAGGAACCGGGCAATATCTATTCTCGCTTTACCAATCCGACCGTTGCCATGTTTGAAAAGCGTCTGGCTGCACTTGAAGGTGCAGAGCGCGCCGTCGCCACCAGTTCGGGTATGGCAGCCATTATGGCAGTGATGATGGCATTCTTAAAAGCCGGTGATCATGTGATCTGTTCACGTGCTGTCTTCGGCTCTACGGTTTCCATGTTTGAAAAATATGTCGCAAAATTTAGCGTCAGTGTTGATTTCGTCGATTTGACTGATCTTGATGCATGGAAAAATGCCATCAAGCCTGAAACCAAAATTCTCTTTGTTGAATCTCCATCGAATCCTTTAGCAGAAGTAGCCGATATACAGGGACTCGCCGATATTGCGCATGCCAATGATGCTTTACTGGCGATTGATAACAGCTTCTGTACACCTGTGTTACAACAACCACTCAAATTTGGTGCAGACCTGGTGGTGTATTCTGCGACTAAATATCTGGATGGCCAAGGCCGTGCGCTTGGTGGTGCTGTTGTCGGTAATCACAAGTTGCTGGAAGAAATCTTCGGCTATGTGCGTACTACCGGCCCGTCAATGAGTCCATTCAATGCCTGGGTTTTCCTGAAAGGCTTGGAAACACTACGTTTGCGTATGCGTGAACATTCAGCAAGTGCACAGCAACTGGCTGAATTTTTGAATCAGCATCCAAAAGTGGAAAAAGTTTATTATGCTGGTTTGCCTGAGCATGTCGGCCATGAACTGGCAGCCAAACAACAGAGCGGTTTTGGCGGTATTGTGTCTTTTGAGGTGAAAGGTGACCGTGAGGAAGCATGGACTGTCATCGACAATACCCAGTTTATCTCGATTACCGGCAATCTGGGCGATGTGAAATCCACTATTACCCATCCGGCAACCACGACACACGGTAAATTGTCGCCTGAAGCCAAAGAAGCTGCTGGTATTCGTGAAGGTTTAATTCGCGTATCTGTTGGTTTGGAAGAGATTGGTGATATTATTCAGGATATTCGTCGCGGTTTAGACCTGATTTAATTTTATAAATTTATGTTCGGAGATATTTATGAACATTAACATGTTGATGCAGCAAGCTCAGCGCATGCAGAAAGAAGTTGAAAACAACGTAAAAAATGCCAAAGAAGAGCTGGCGCAAACTGAAGTGCATGCCGAGGCGGGTGGCGGTCTGGTCAAAGTAACCATGACTTGCCGTAACGTGGTAAAACGTATCGAAATCAATCCTGAGTTACTTCAGGATGATCCAGACATGATTGAAGACCTGATTGCAGCTGCAATGAATGATGCAGCACGTCAGGCAGAAGTGGTATCTGACGAAAGAATGAAAGCAGCGAACTCAGGCATGGGTTTACCGCCTGGTCTTGCAGGTATGTTCTAAGGAAGAATGTGCAATGTTTAGTGATCGTTTTGATCAACTCGTTCAAGCATTACGCATTTTGCCAAGCGTTGGGCCGAAATCGGCTCAACGTATGGCATTGCATATGATCATGAAAAATCGTGAGGGTGCAATTGGTCTGGCACATGCGCTGACTGAGGCCACCAATTACATTCATGAATGTTCAGTCTGTCATTCTTTGACCGAAGACGAAGTCTGCAATATCTGTACTTCGCTGGATCGTGATGATGAATTGCTTTGCGTAGTAGAATCACCTGCAGATGTCATGGCGATTGAACAAAGTGGCAGCTTCAGAGGTAAATATCATGTATTGGGTGGACATTTATCGCCACTGGATGGTATTGGACCAGAAGAAATCGGTATTCCGTACTTATTGCACCGTTTGGCCAATGGTCAGGTGAAAGAAGTGATTCTGGCGACCAATGCTACGGTAGAAGGTCAGGCCACGGCGCATTATCTGGTTGAGGCCAGCAAACATTTGCCGATCCAGATGACCCGAATTGCCCAAGGCGTACCTCAAGGTGGTGAGCTGGAATATGTCGATAGCCATACCTTGAGTCAGGCCGTACATAACCGGATGCGCATGAAGTAAGATAGACTTAAAAATCTTGTTAGTTTTAATATAAAAAAGATATTATTTAAAATCTAGAGCCTAATAAATAAGGGGTATTTTTGCTAGATAGAGCAGAATCAGCGTTATTTTTTATACAAAAATTCTATAGATCAGTTAATATGGATCTATCGAGAATCTAATTTTAGACTCAGTCTTTATGTTTCAATTTATTCAACATCAAAACGATTTATACCCTGTGCTGAACCTGATGGATCAGAGTTCTGTTTACGGGCTGGATACCGAATTTATCAAGGTCGATACTTTGTGGCCGAAACTGGGTGTGTTTCAGATCAATGTAGACAACAAGGTCTATTTGCTGGATGGAACCACCCTGGATCTGACTGAGTTCTTCAATAAAGTTTTTAACGCCCAGCAGAATATTTTTCATGCTTGTAGCGAAGATATTGATCTGCTTTATCACTATACCCAAAAGAAATCACTGACCAATGTGTTTGATACCCAGGTCGGCATGTCTTTTCTGGGGCATGGTCTGCAAGTCAGCTATCAGAATGCGCTCAAACAGATGCTGGAAGTCGATATCGAAAAAGACCAGACCCGTTCTAACTGGCTGGCACGTCCTTTAAGTTCAGAGCAATTACTTTATGCGGCCAATGATGTGCATTATCTGGTCAAGCTGTCTGACAAAATCAAACAAGAGCTGGATACGAAATACCTACTGGATTTTGCTTTGCAAGACTGTCGTTTCTTGACTCAGGAAATTGGTGAAGACACACCAACGGCCTTGTTATATCAGGATGTGGGGAATTATCGCCATTCACGCCGTCAGCTGATGCAATTACAGCAATTGATGGTCTGGCGCGATCAGATTGCCAAAGCACTGAATCAGCCACGTAGTTTTATCTTAAAAAATGTCAGTATGATTGATCTGGTCGAGAAGTTCCCGCGCAATAACTTCCAGTTGAGTCAAGTCAAAGATATCCGTTCAAATGTGGTTCGTGAACATGGTAAAACCATTCTGGATCTGCTGAAATTCTTGCCGGAACCGGAAAGCTGGCCGTTACGTCTGGCGCGTCCAATCCGTCATTCCTCCAAAGATATCGGCGAAAAGATCGATAACATCATTCAAAATGTAGTCGATGAAACCTCAATTCCAAAAGAAGTGCTGATGCGTAAAAAATGGCTGAATGCCTTGTATCAGCATGTGGTCTTTCATAAGGATGAGCAGGATCTGCCGGATTATCTGCTGGGCTGGCGCTATGAACTGTTAACCCAGCCACTGATTCAGGTGCTGCATCAGGATGAATCTTATTTATCGACCCAGATGAAAGTCAGCGAGTGATCGCTTGCAGGATTGGTTAAAGATAGAGCAATTATACAAAATCACGACTGATGCATGAGACGTGGCTAATGTTTCTGTCTTTTTTTTGATGTATCCTTGCGGATGTTTTTCCAGAAAAGTCGTTTGAAACATGCAAGTGTCTATCTACAAATCCAGCAAAAAAAGTGAAATGTATCTGTATGTGGCGCGTCCTGCGGATGAAAGCGAAGCTGAAACATTCGAGCCACTCAGCGTATTGTCTGAGCCCGTACAAGCCGCATTTGGACGTGCGACTTTTGTCATGCATCTTGAACTGAGCGAATCGCGTAAACTGGCACGTGCCAATGTATTGCATGTGATGGATTCTATTGCTACACGTGGTTTCTTTTTGCAAATGCCGCCAGAAGGCTTGATTGATCCGAATGCAGTCGCTCCAGAAGGATTGCGTGGCGCTTAATGTTAATTCAGGAGTTGTGAAATGAATGGTTATGTTGCTGTCTTAGACTCAATTCCTGAACAGAGCATTGCTGTTGCGGTTTATCTGCTGGGCAGCCTGATTGCTTTATGGTGCTGGTATGGCGTAACCAGGCGCCTGCCTAAGCCACTGGGTGGTTTTTTGTGGATTTTAGGCTTTGCCATTCTATTGACACCGACGGTATCCGAGGGGCCGAATGCCTCTATCGCACCTGCAATCTTTGGCTTGCTGTTTGGTGTGTTGACCAAAGAGCAAGCTCTGATTTGGATTAATGCGTCACTTATTTTATTTGTCATTGGGATTGGATCTGTGATTGGCTATTGCTGGTCGACCTATGTGTCGAACAAGGGCAATCTTCGTGTTCACAAGAAAAGTTCACCGTTGTAAGTAAAAAAATAAGGTTAAATCATGTCTGCTGATCATCAACAATTTTCAGGTACAGCTCAGTACATTGCGACTGACAGTTTAAAGTTGGCGGTTAAAGCTGCCCGTAGTTTACAAAAGCCGTTATTGGTCAAAGGTGAGCCTGGTACAGGGAAAACTTTATTGGCTGAGCAGGTAGCAGAAAGTCTGGGCCTAAGACTGATCACCTGGCATATCAAGTCCACCACCAAAGCACAGCAAGGCCTGTATGAATACGATGCGGTGTCGCGCCTGCGTGATAGTCAGCTTGGTGATGACCGTGTCTATGACATCAAGAACTACATCAAGCCGGGTAAACTGTGGGAAGCATTTACCAGCGAAGAACGTTGTGTCTTGCTGATTGATGAAATTGATAAGGCAGACATCGAGTTTCCGAATGACTTGCTACATGAACTCGATAAAATGTCGTTCTATGTGTACGAGACCGGGGAAACCATTACCGCAACCCAGCGTCCAATCGTCATCATTACCTCAAATAATGAAAAAGAATTGCCCGATGCATTCCTGCGCCGTTGTTTCTTCCACTATATCGAATTTCCGGATGAAGCGACCATGCGCGAAATCATCAATGTACATTTCGAGAATATCTCTGCCACATTGGTCAATGAAGCCTTGCAGGTTTTCTTTAAATTGCGCCAGATTCCGGGTTTGAAAAAACCACCATCAACATCTGAGCTGATTGACTGGCTCAGCCTGCTCATGGCTGACGACATGCCGGAAGATATTTTGCGCAATACTGATAAATCCAAAGCGATTCCACCCTTGTACGGCGCCTTGATCAAAAATGAGCAAGATGTACAGTTGCTTGAACGTCTAGCCTTTATGTCACGTCGTTAAGGGAGAACACGCATGTTTGTGCGACTGTTTTATACCTTACGCAAATACGGCGTACCGGTCTCAACCCGTGAGCTGATCGATTTGAATCAGGCGGTTGCGGCTGGACTGGTCTTTGCCGATCAGGATGAGTTCTATCAGCTGGCCAAAACTGTAATGGTTAAGGATGAGCGCTATTTCGACAAATTCGATCGTGCCATGAAGGACTATTTTGATGGTATTCAGAGCTTTGATCTGGATGAACTGCTGAATCAAGTGCATAAGCTGCCCAAAGACTGGTTCGATCTTGAACTGCTTGAAAAGCATTTGACTCCTGAACAGCGCGAAGAGCTGAAAAAAGCCGGATCATTAGAAGAACTGATGAAAATGCTGGAAGAGCGCTTGCGCGAACAGCATAAAAAACATCAGGGTGGCAACAAGATGATTGGTACCGGCGGCACTTCGCCTTTCGGTGCTTATGGTGATCATCCGGAAGGGGTGCGTATTGGTGGGCCGGGACGGAAACGCTCTGCGGTAAAAGTCTGGGAGCAGCGTCAATATCGCAACCTCGATGATGAGCAGATTCTGGGAAGTCGCCAGATGCAAATGGCACTGCGCCGTTTGCGTAAATTCGCGCGTCAGGGTGCAGCCGAAGAGCTGGATATCGATGGCACGATTCGTGAAACCGCCAAGCAGGGTATTTTAGACGTACAGCTGGTGCCTGAACGCCGTAACCGCATTAAAGTCTTGATGCTGTTTGATGTTGGCGGTTCGATGGATTCGCATATTGCCCAGTGTGAAAAGCTGTTTAGCGCAGCCAAAACCGAATTTAAAACCCTGGACTATTTTTATTTCCATAACTGCCTGTATGACTATGTCTGGAAAGACAATATCCGCCGGTCCAGCTCGCGCATGAATACCTGGGATTTATTCAATACCTATGGCCGCGATTATCGGGTAATTGTGGTCGGTGATGCCAGTATGGCGCCTTATGAAATCACCTCGGTCGGCGGCTCGGTTGAATATATGAATGATGAAGCAGGACAGGTCTGGCTACAGCGTCTGCGACAGCATTTTGATAAAACCGCATGGCTGAATCCCGAAGAAGAAAACTATTGGCATTACACGCATAGCATTGGTTTAATTAAGCAAATCTTTGAAGATCATATGTTTCCAATGACTTTGAAAGGCATTGAAGATATGACCAAATATCTCGCGCGTTAATTTTATTTTTCTGTTAGTGGCTTTATCTATAATTATGAGTGGGTTAACCACATTATTTTAGGATAAAGTCATTTGTTGTACATTCCAAAGTTCAGGAATTATTATGGCTCATCAAATTAATGGTATTGCTTTACCCAATGAGGACGGCTTTTTTGGTCAATATGGCGGTCAGTTTATTCCGCCCGATCTAAAACAGGCGATGGACGATATCAATGTCGCTTATCAGGAAATCCGCCATACTCCAGAATTCCAGAACGAGCTTAAAGACCTGTTTGCCAACTATGTGGGTCGTCCAAGTCCTTTATTTCATGCCAAGCGTCTGTCAGATCAGTTAGGCGGTGCACAGATTTATCTGAAACGTGAAGATTTAAATCATACAGGTGCACACAAGATCAATCATTGTCTGGGTGAGGCTTTGCTGGCCAAATACATGGGCAAGACCAAAGTCATTGCAGAAACTGGTGCGGGTCAGCACGGCGTCGCATTGGCAACTGCCTGTGCCTTGGTTGGGATTCCATGTGAAATTCACATGGGTCAGGTGGATATTGAAAAAGAGCATCCAAACGTCGTAAAAATGAAGATTCTGGGTGCGCGCCTGATCTCTGTGACGCGTGGTACAGCAACCCTGAAAGATGCAGTTGATAGTGCATTTGAAGAATACTTGAAAGACCCGAAAAATTATATCTATGCCATTGGTTCGGTGGTGGGGCCGCATCCATTTCCAATGATGGTACGTGATTTCCAGTCCATTATCGGTGATGAAATCAAAGTGCAAAGTAATGACCGTTTTGGTGCAAACCCGGACTATGTGGTGGCCTGTGTTGGCGGTGGTTCCAATGCAGTGGGTGCATTTACCGCGTTTTTAAATGAACCGGAAGTAAAGCTGGTGGGCGTAGAGCCGGGAGGTCATGGCCTGGACACCGATATGCATTCGGCGACCTTAACACTGGGTAAACCAAGTCAATTGCATGGTATGGCCTGCTATGTGCTGGAAGATGAGCAGGGTGAACCTTTACCGGTACATTCGATTGCTTCTGGCCTGGATTATCCTGGTGTGGGGCCGCAACATAGTCTGCTTAAGGATTTGGGCCGGGTCGAGTACACCACCGCCACCGATCAGGAATGTCTGGATGCTTTCATGACCTTGTCGCGTGTAGAAGGTATTGTGCCGGCTTTAGAGAGTTCGCATGCAGTGGCCTGGGCAATTCGTGAAGCAGGCAAATTGCCAAAAGAAGTCAAGATCGTGGTCAATCTTTCTGGTCGTGGTGATAAAGACTCGGATTATGTGGCAGAAAAATTAGGTCTAAACTGATTTTATCCAAAACACGAGTATAAAAAATCCCGGTTATATACCGGGATTTTTTATACATTCAATCGAAGCTTGATCTTCAGTTATTTAAATGCGCTTCAAATATTGGAGAGAAAGCCAGAGATGCTTTTAACCTGAAATATACTGCTGCAGCTGTTCAATGAGTTTGCGTTGATCATCCATTGCTGCCTTGACCAGATCTCCGATTGAAATCAAACCGATCAGTTTTTCATTCTCCACTACTGGTAAGTGCCGCAGGTGACGTTCAGTCATCAGCGATAAACAGTCTTCTACGGTGGTAGATGTGGTTACGGTAATCACTTTAGAGGTCATGATCTCGTTAACCGTGGTGTCGAATGAGGTTCTTTGCATCAGGGCAATTTTACGGGTGTAATCTCGCTCTGACAGAATACCGACTACATTGTCTTCATGGGTTACCACAAGCGCCCCGATTCCTTTGTCGGCCATCAAGGTGATGGCTTCTAGAACTGTAGAATCTGGACGGATGGTATAAATAGCTTGATGCATTTTTTCATTGAGCACCTGTGCCACATTGGTCATGCTTAATCATCCTTACTGGTCAATTTATTATTAATCCTAGAGTATGCATTCAACCTGAACATCTCTAAGTGTTTAGGTTTTAGTCTTTATAAATAACATGTTATTTAAGCAATGTGCAGTCTTTGTTCAGAAAAAAATAGATGACGCATTTGTGCAGCAGTCAGTTTGAGTCTGGTGCCATTGGTATTACACAGGGCTGGCGTAACATTCAGTCGTGACAGGGTCGGCAATAATGCATTTTCAAAATCTTCAGAGTTGATTTTACGCGGGATATAATCCGGCCAATGCTGCTTGGCGTAGTTTTTGGCATCCAGTGGATTCAGCCAAAAGGGAAAAATACAGTCTTCCTGATCGCGCATCATGGCCCAGCCTTGATGATATGCGCCCCATAGCTCGCCACAATTCCTTAGGGATTTCAGCATGGTGATCTTGAAAAGAGACTCTTTACAGATCGGATCAATTTGAATAATTTTTCGTGGTTTCATTAGAATAAAGTGCAATTAAGTGTCTGGCTCTATTCTAGGAACTTTGTATGAAATTACTGTTTCAGCTTTGCAAGATTTCGTAAGAGAATATGTATTTATTGCTATTTATCGAAAAAAGAGCGGAAAAAAACGCCACCTAGGTGACGTTTCATCATGCTTGTAGGGTGGCCATGTTTTGCCAGTACTGCGCTTTGAGTGAATCCCGTTCTACACGGAAGCCTTGATAATAAAGTTCTGCTAAAAAAAGCGCCGCTTTACCATGACCTGCACGAGCTGCATCTTCAAGCTGTTTTACCGCATCCACAAAGTTCATTTGGGATTGGATGGTATTCACGGCATCTGCATACAGATGTTCCAGATCGTGTTGAGAGAGTTGTTGTATCATATAAAAACTCCTTAATTTTAATTATGATTACAGGACAGACTAATCAGTCTAAATACAAATATAACTTAGTATTGTTAAACTAATATTACAAAATAATGGAAAAGTCAACCATTCGATTTTATTCGTTTACTTTAGTTATAGTTTACATGACTAAACTATACACACTTATAAATATTATTAAGATAAATTGTAAATAGAGATCAAACAATAAGGAGAAAACCATGATGACAAGAACTTTAGATGGTGTAAATTTTGATATGCCACCAACTGCTGGGCAAATCCTGGAACTTGCACATTTGCATCGCAAAAAAC
The DNA here is from genome assembly GCF_013416975.1 of Acinetobacter sp. YH18001. Classification (NCBI taxonomy): domain Bacteria; kingdom Pseudomonadati; phylum Pseudomonadota; class Gammaproteobacteria; order Moraxellales; family Moraxellaceae; genus Acinetobacter; species Acinetobacter sp. YH18001. The sequence continues at coordinate 75,044 of NZ_VPEU01000007.1, forward strand.
TGGATGACGCTATATTTAGTAAATATACGCATCTGGGTAATTATGGGCTGGCACAACGTAAAGAGGTGTATGACTTTACCCGTGCTCTGGATGTCAATCAGCGTGAGCAGTTCTATAAACTCTATAATGGCGAGTTGGTTCGAATTGCAGATGAAGATCGCCTGCATCCCCCTGAAGCAGAAGCGGGGTTAAGTAAATTTGCTGTTGCACTGGTATTGGTGATTGTAGCATTGGTGCTGTATTCAACTATTCTGAGCAGAATGATGAGCTAATCCGCAGAGTCGTGGGTTTTAGCCCTGCTAAATATGGCGCTACTGACTTGAACTTATATAAACCTAACCATACACTACCTTTAACTTGAGGTAGTGTATGTCTATAGATACAGAAAAGTTAATTCAATGGTTCAGCAGAATCAAGCTGGAACAGATTTATAATATTGTTGTCATTTTTATGGTTGTGGTAATTTTATTTTTAGCCGCATTGGCTCTCTATCGTCCGCTTAACATCTCTCAAATCACCCAGATTCGGCAACTTTCTGAACAGCAAAATTTGCCCCAAACTCAGGATCTGGCACTGGCTCTGTTAGAGCAGCAGCACATCCGTCGTGGGCAGTATCTTAAATTGATGCAGGCCTATCAGCAGGAGTCTCTGCGGGCGCGTCAGCTGCCACCGCTCTCGGTGGAGATGCCTTAGGCACAGGGTTTGCTGGCAAATTGAAATTGGCATCCATTAAATTCTGCTCCAAGCGCATTTTCAAGGCATCTTTATCCAGTTCTTTATTGACCACGACCAGCGTTAGGCGGTCTGGATGTAAATGTTTGCGTATTGCATTTTGCACATCCTTTGCGCTAATTCTGGCCAGACGTTCCGGATAACTGGATAAATAATCATTTTGCTCACTATAAAAGCCCATATTGCCTAACTGGGCATTAATGGTGGCATTGCTGCTGTAATTGTTAGGGAAGGCGCGCAGCATGCCTGCTTTGGTTTCTTCCAGACGTTGAGTGTCAATCGGTTGGCTGACAAAATTGATAAATGCCTGATGTGCAACCTGAATACTCTCTAGTAGCTGATCCTGCCGTGTAGAATATTTAAAGCTGAATACTCCGGGTGCCTGACTAAAGCTGAATGAGCTATAAGCGCCGTAGCTAAAACCACGTTTGACCCGCAGTTCCTGCATCAGTACTGCATTAAATCCACTCCCGCCAAACATGCGGTTGGCGACTTCTAGGGCCAGTCGATCTTCAGTAAAGCGTGATGGCCCTATATGTCCAAAAGTGATATGCGCCTGAGACGAGTTATAGGGTAAATGCACCACTTCAAAACCAGATTTAATTTCAGGCTGTGGTAATGCAGCTGCTTTTTGACCTTGAGTTAAATTGCCGGCAATCCGTTCTGACAGTTCCAGCGCCTGTTTGGGGCTGAGTTTACCGGTAATAGCAATATTCATATTTTGCGCCACCAGAAACTGATCACGGAATTGTTTTAATAATTCGGCATTAATTTTCTTGGTACTGCCTTGGGTGCCACTGATTGGTTCTGCATAAGGATGCTGACCATATAGAGTACGATAAAAACGAATATCCATCAGCCGGCTTGGATTTTCCTGTAATTGCTTTTGTCCCACTTGGGTATTGCTTAAAGCCAGATTAATACTGGCGGGTTTAAATGACGCATTCTTTAGAACTTCCATCATCATTCCGAGTGCCGGTTCCAATTTATTTGGATCTGAAAGCGTACGCAGCCGAACCACAAACATGTCTCGATAGGCCTGTACGCTAAATTGTGCGCCGGCTTGGTCAAAAATTGCCGCCACCTGATTCGCACTATATCTGTCTGTGCCTTCACGCATCAGCCTGGCTGCCATGCTGGACAGGCCATAGAGTCCTTTAGTAATTTCTTGATCACGCGCCGAGCCGGCATTAAAGGTCAGCTGGATATCCACCATTGGAAGATCTTGGGTTTCAACAAATAGCGTACGTACCTGATAGCGATTGTTCAGGTCGTGAATATACGGTGCCTGAAATTCACGCTGCGGATTGAGATTTTTCAGGCTTTGCAACAGAGGGATAGACTGTAACTGACTCGGATTATCGTTTTGATCGGGTTGAGGGTCCAGATAATTTTCTGCATGAACAGCAGAAGCAAAACTTAAAATAAAAATAAGTAAAAAAGGGCGAAGATGATGACGCATTGCAATCCCCATTATTGGGCTTTTTGTTCAGGTGAGAGATAAAGTGTGCTGAGATTGTCTCGGACGAAATAGGCATTGGCGACACGCTGGATATCCTGAACGCTGACACTTTCAAAATGCTTGGGTAGTTCATCCATCAGCCGATAACTCAGTCCATTGACTTCCAGATTGCCAATCATTTTGGCCTGGCCGGCAATATCATCCTGACTATAAATCAAACTGGAGATAAAGCGGGTGCTGATACGATCTACTTCCTGTTGGGTCATGGCGGTGGTTTTGAGTAAATCCACTTCATCCTGAATCGCTTGTTGTGACTCTTGCAAAGATACGCCTGGCGCAGGTAAGGCAGAAATGCCAAACAGGCTGTCACCACGATTATAAGGATCATAAGAAGCGCTGACAGAGGTCAGAATTTTACGATCACGCACCAGACGGTCTTGCAGGCGTGAAGAAATGCCGCTGTCCAAAAGGCTACGAATAATGGTCAAGGCATACGCATCTTGGGGGTTTTTGGCAGTGCCGAGGGATTTCACATTCCAGGTCATGTACAGATTGGGCACCTGAACATTACTGTTAATTTCCATATGTCGATAGCCTAAGCGTTCAAACTCCAGCACATCATTACGTGGCGGTGTTGGACGCGCGGGAATATCTCCAAAATATTTTTGCACTTGCGCTAAAGCCGCTTCCGATTCCATATTTCCAACAATTACCAGAATGGCATTATTGGGGCTATACCAGTCCCGATACCATTTTTTGATATCATTTAACTGAATATTGTTCAGGGTTTTCATATGTCCAATCACCGGTTGGCGATAATGGCTGGTCGGATAACTGATCCATTTAAAGCGTTCAAAGGCCTGAGCGCGCGGGTTGTCATCGGTACGCTGGCGCCGTTCTTCCATCACCACTTTAATTTCTGGCTCAAAGTCCTGCTGCCGCAGTAATAAATTGCTCATGCGGTCAGATTCAAGTTCCAGTGCCATAGGGAAATAGGCCTTAGGATAGAGCTGATAATAATTGGTGTAATTGGTAAAGGTGGCGGCATTGATGCTACCGCCATAAATCCGGCTCAGACGGGTAAATTCGTCATTTGGAACTTTATGCGTACCTTTGAACATCATGTGTTCAAGTGCATGCGAGACCCCCAGAATATTGCCAGATTCATCACTGCTGCCGACTTTGTACCAGATCTGGGTCATCACCATGGGCGCACGATGGTCTTCCCGAATAATGACTTTTAATCCATTACTTAAAGTCGTTTCAAAAGTGGTGCGTGATAATTCACTGCGAGTCTGGGCTTGGGCCTGATTAATACTTAATCCCAGCAATAAGGCACCAAGTGGATAAAGTGTTTGTTTAATCATTCTGGAAAAAGAGGAGACAGTCAAAAAGGTGGCGGACACTAGATCTCCCAAAAATAGGCATTTGTATTTAGGGTTATTTTTAATAAATGCGGAGATGAAAGCAACCAAGAGCTGTAGCTTTTTGGTATGTTTGTCCAGCATTTGCATTGCTAGCTGCAAAGCAGGCAAGTTATGGTAGAATCTGGGTTTTTAACGCAATGCTTTTCAAGGATTCGGCATGCAACAGCAATCTAATGGGCAAAACAAATTTTTGATTGATGCTGATATCGGAGATGATGATGTCACATTACCGAGCTTACCTGCGGTCAATGTGCCTATCGTAGAAACGCCAAGCGAAGCAGCTGTAGTTTCTGCACCTGTCGTAACAGAAACTGAAAATGAAGATTCTGCGGCGAAAGGTGGCTTCTTTAGCCGTATGAAAGAGGGTTTAACCAAAACCCGTAAAAACCTTGCCGATGGGATGGTCAATATCCTGATCGGTGGTAAAGAAATTGATGATGAATTATTAGAAGAAGTCGAAGAGCAGCTGCTGGTGGCCGATATTGGTGTGGAAGCCACCAAGACCATCATTGCTAACCTGACCGAGCGTACCGAACGTGGTGACTTGATCTACTCGCATTCACTGTATAAGGCGCTTCAGGAAGAACTGGTGGCTTTATTGGCACCCCGGGTAAAACCGCTACACATTGATCCGAATAAATCGCCTTATGTGATTTTAGTGGTCGGTGTAAATGGTGTAGGTAAAACCACCACGATTGGCAAACTAGCCAAACGTCTGCAAGGTGAAGGCAAGACGGTCATGCTGGCGGCAGGTGATACTTTCCGTGCAGCTGCAACGGAGCAGCTACAGATCTGGGGTGAGCGTAATAATATTGCGGTCGTGGCTCAAGGCAATGGTGCAGACTCGGCTTCAGTCATTTTCGATGCTTTTGAAAGTGCGCGTGCCAAAGGCGTAGATGTATTAATTGCTGATACAGCTGGTCGTTTGCATAACAAAGGTCATTTGATGCAAGAGTTGACCAAAGTAAAACGTGTCATGCAGAAAATTGATGCGACTGCACCACATGAAGTGATGTTGGTTGTCGATGCCGGAACAGGTCAGAATGCCATTAACCAGGTCGAAATGTTTGATGAGGCGGTAGGCCTAACCGGTTTGACCATTACCAAACTCGATGGGACTGCCAAAGGTGGCGTACTGTTTAATATTGCCAGTCGTACTCATGTGCCGATTCGCTTTATTGGTGTGGGTGAGAAAATTGATGACTTGCGTCCTTTCTCTGCCAAATCTTTTGTTGCTGCATTGTTTGAAACTGAAAATAAATAATGCGTGATAATTCACACAAACTCCGCTAAGTGCGGAGTTTGTTGTTTTTGAGGGGTTTGAATGCTTTAAAAATCAGCTAGAAAATATGAACCAGATCTATCTACCGTAATAAAGCCATTATACTTGTATGGGATTATTCGAGCTGTTTTAGCTGGGTTTTGTGGGGGGAAGAAATGGCATTGCTAAATAAAATTGGTCAGGTATTAACAAGTGATATAACCAAGGACTTTAAATTTTCGAAAAAAAACAAACCTGATGATGATTTGAAACTGACTTTTGTTGATCAGTTGAAAAAGCGCCGTAGTATTTATGAACTTGGCAAGCGGGTACATTATAGTCAGGCGTATCTGAGTGAAATGCTTCAGGCAGCAGTTCGCAGTTGTCCTTCAGCCTATAATTCCCAAAGTACGCGGATTGTAGTGTTATTTGCGGATTCTCATTATAAGTTTTGGGAACTTGTCAAACAGGTTCAGCGCCAGCATGTGCCCACACATATTTACGAAGGTGCAGAGATCAAGTTAAATCAGTGTGCCGCGGCATATGGCACGATTTTATTTTACGAAGATCAAGCCGTGATTCAGCAACTACAAAAGAAAATGCCGCTCAATGCAGAAGATTTCCCGATCTGGTCTGAACAGACATCAGGAATGGCGCAATTTGCCGTGTGGACTGCATTGGCAGATTCGGGTTTAGGTGCATCTTTACAGCATTATAATCCGCAGATCGACACTTTAGTCGCCGAGCATTTTGACATTGAAAAGAGCTGGTTGTTACGTGCCCAACTTTGCTTTGGCTCGATTGAGCAGGCAGCAAAAGAAAAATTAGAACAGCAAGATCAGCACTTTTTTAAAGTATTGGGTTAAAAACCGATGAAGGACGGTATAGCAGCATGGATGCTGCGAATGAAATCTAATACAAATATTCTATTCAGATCTAAGTCTGATTGTTCTATAAATAAAACACATTGTTATGGGAATGCACCTGTTTTAAGTGCTCAAAACACGTAGTATGACTTTATCAGTTTTTAATAATCAAAATACATAGAGGTGAATTTATGGCATTTTTAGATCAAATCAAACAGCGCCGAAGCATTTATACCATTGGGAAAAATGTGAGCCTGGAGCAGGCTGAAATTGAAAATCTCATTAAAGATGCAGTTAAACACAGCCCATCATCTTTTAACTCGCAAACTTCTCGTGTGGTAATTTTATTTGGTCAATCACATGATACTTTCTGGCATATTGTGCGTGAAACCTTGCGTGATCTTGTTTCGACAGATGCATTTGAAGCAACCAATAATAAAATTAATGGTTTTGCAGCAGGTTATGGCACCGCATTGTTTTATGAAGACCAGAATGTGGTGAAATCGATGCAAGAACAGTTTGCACTCTATGCCGATAACTTCCCGGTCTGGTCAGAGCATTCTTCAGCCATTGCGCAGTTTGCAACCTGGACAGCTTTGGCAGAGAAAAATATCGGTGCCTCGTTGCAGCATTACAATCCAATTATTGATGAAGAAGTTGCACAAACTTTTGAAGTCCCATCGCACTGGAAGCTTCGCGCGCAATTGGTCTTTGGTTCTATTGAAGCACCTGCAGGCGAAAAAACCTTTATGGATGATGCGGAGCGTTTTAAAACCTTTGCATAAATCGGGTTTCAGCTAAAAAGAAGTGCTTTTGTGCTTCTTTTTTTATTTGTACTGGCTAATAGCAGATAATTTAAAATTGCTAGTCAAATAAATGCTAAAAGTTCAGGTGAAATAAGAGAAGTTTTTGTCATAAAATTGTCATTTCGACGCGGCATAGTGCAGCTCAACTTTAATAATTAACTTGAAATGAGTAGATGATATGGATTTTCGTATTGCGGCAACTGTAGCGGCACTGTTGTTTAGTACCTCGGTTTTTTCAGCGGTGACTATTACAGTACCTGAAGAAATTAAGATCGTTGCGGTAAATAATCAGGAAATAAAATCAAGTCTATTACGTTCTAATTCAACTTATAAACTGGATGCTGGAATGAATAATATCAGCGTCCGCTATAATGAGTTTTTTCAGCACTCTGATAATTCACATGACATTTTAAAGTCGGGAGTGCTTACTGTAAAAACTCCAGAGCTTAAAGATGGTGAAACCTATCGTTTAGCGTTAATTAATGCACCTCAGAATTTTGACGAAGCTAAAAAGTACCAGGATCAGCCCATCATTGGCTTATATGATGCAAAAAATCAGCTGCTTGTTCAGCAAGCGGGCGCTAAAGATGCAGCGAGAACATGGTTTGCAAATAATGTATTGACCAAAACAGTCGAGATGAGTAGCAAGTCAGCAACATCACTTAATCAACCAGCACCTGTATATGCTCAGGCAGCTAGTGTAGCTACGGTCGCCACTCCTCAAACTCAATTCATCGGGCAGAATGATCAACAACTCATTCAATTATGGCAAAAGGCCTCCAAAGCTGAACGTCAAAAATTTATGACTTGGTTGGCTGAACAGACGAATTAAAAGATCAAGTATAAAGGATCAAATGGTATTGATGCTTTTTTAATAGGGTAGAGCGCAGAGATTAATATTTGGTTATACTTTTAATGCAAAAAATCTGGAAAATTTCTCAAAAAGGCTAGGGTGTGTCCTCATTTGGCTTTGCACCAAATAAATATACAGGCTATACGAATCATAGATTTATAATTGCGTGCCAGTTTATCAAATCGAGTTGCAATAGCACGGAAATGGTTTAATCTCGCAAA
>NZ_VPEU01000080.1:0-5493 GCF_013416975.1 Acinetobacter sp. YH18001
GGGGTTAGGAGGATTTTTAGCTCCATCCCAGTTTGATGCCAGTACGGCTATGACCGCTGCTATGACACCGATAATCGCAAGCTGTAACATCGTAATCACCTTTATCTACTTTTGTGATGAGTATTGTATGTCAGAAGATCATTCTCAGAGCCACGCGGCTGTTACTGAAGAGAATAGTAAGAAGCTAATATTTACTGTAGGTTTGACCACTACGTTTTAATCGTAGAAATTATAACCGTTTTTATTACTCAAAGTTTAACTTTTGTGATTATCTAAAAACACATAGCGGTCGAATGGCCATATTAACTGACTTAAAATCAGTCGCATACTTTAATGTAGCGGTTCTGATAGCACAAAAGTTCGCAGCATGAAAACGGAACCGGCATAATTGATTTATAGTGAACCCATACACTAAGCATAATGATTTAGAGGACGATAATCCCAATGAAAAAATTCCTTTTAGGAGCTGTTGCCGCATCTGTTTTGGCCTTTTCAGGCAATGCTATGGCCAATTTTGTGGCAGGTCAGGACTATCAGGTGGTCGCAAAACCAGTCAAAGTCGAAAAACCGGGCAAAATTGAGGTACGTGAATTCTTCTGGTATGGCTGTGGTCACTGTTTCACGTTGGAACCGCATATGCAGGACTGGTTGAAAAAATTACCCAAAGATATCCGTTTTGTACGTACACCTGCTGCAATGAACCCGCTTTGGGAACAGGCTGCACGTGCTTATTATGTTTCAGAAGCCCTGGGTGTGCGTCAAAAAGCACATTTACAGTTATTCCATGATATTCATGACAAGCAGCGTCCAATTTTAGAACAGGCACAATTGGCCAAGTTCTATACCCGTTATGGTATTTCTGAAGAGAAATTTAACACGACTTATAAATCATTCCCGATTTCGTCAAAAATTGCTCAGGCAAAAAATTTGACTGCTCAATATCAGTTAAGCGGTGTACCAGCGGTGACCGTGAATGGTAAATATATTGTGCAGGGCAATGATGCCAAAGTAATTCAGGTGGTGAATTACCTGATTGAAAAAGAGCGTAAAGCCAAATAAGACGCGATTGATTATCTCTAAAAAAAAACCTGCATCGAATCTGCAGGTTTTTTTATTTAAACTGGAGGAATGGTTATTTACGTCCTGACTGCCGGATCTGGTGTTTCTATCGGCGGGCGATACCAGTGTAAAATTCCTCGGAATAAGAGCTGCATCTGCAACACGCTTTGCGCTTTAAAGTCATGGGATTGAATATGAATCGTGGATGGCTTTGTTGCACAAACCTATCTGTAAAGGGTTTTTCAGCGATATAATTTTCAAATGAAGAAGCCTGCACACAAAATCTACCGCACAACCAATTGGCCCGCATATAACTGAGCACTCATGAGTCGCGGAAATATTGCCATTTGGTTTGATCCTGCTACGCAATGGTATGCTCCGTCCATCGGTAAACAAGGGCGAAATCAAACCTACTCCGACGCAGTCATCCAATGCTGCTTAATGATTAAATCCTTATTCCGTCTGTCTTTACGTATGGTCACTGGCTTTGTGCAAAGTCTGATTAAACTTTGCGGATTAAATTGGATAGCTCCAGATTACACCACGCTTTGTAGAAGACAAAAGCATATTGATATTGTAATCAGCTACCAAAAAAGTAGCGATGGGCTGCATCTACTCATGGACTCTACAGGCATGAAGTTTCTAGGTGAGGGCGAATGGAAACGCAAGAAACATGGACCTGAATATCGTCGCCAATGGCGTAAACTTCATATTGGTATAGATGCTAAAACCCTACAAATACGAGCAGTTCAGCTTACAACCAATAATGTCAGTGATTCACAGGTGCTTGGTGATTTACTTAATCAGATTCCACAAGATGAGCGGATTGACTCTGTTTATACCGATGGAGCTTATGACACCAAGCAATGCCGTCAGGTCATTGCAGATCGGCAAGCGCATGCGGTGATTCCACCTAGAAAAAATGCGAAACCATGGAAAGATACAAAGAGTAGCTCGCTAGAGCGAAATGAATTACTTCGAGCAATTAAACGTTTAGGCAGGACACTATGGAAAAAATGGTCAGGCTATCATCGGCGAAGTTTGGTTGAAACTAAGATGCATTGCATCAAATTATTAGGAGATAAACTCAGTGCAAGGAGTTTTGATAGCCAAGTCAATGAGATCCATGCACGTGTGGCAGTCCTTAACAGATTTACGGAATTAGGTCGACCACTTACCCAAGTTACGCCTTAAATTTGGCTCAATTAGGGGCGCTTTGCATTTCAAATCTTTGTGCAACAAAGCCAATGTATATAAAAAATGGTTAAATAATTGCAAGGGGGGCTTTAAAACGTTTTAATCGTAAAGCATTTCCTAGTACAAATATTGACGAGAGAGCCATTGCACCAGCAGCAAATACAGGAGAAAGTAGCAGTCCAAATTGCGGATAAAGTACACCTGCTGCAATAGGAATCAGAGCTGCATTGTAAACAAATGCCCAAAATAAATTTTCACGAATATTGGTTATAGTCGCTTTGCTTAAAGCGATAGCATTTGGCACTCCTTTCAGGTTGCCAGACATCAAAACCACATCAGCAGCTTCAATAGCTACGTCTGTACCTGTACCTATTGCTAAACCAATATCTGCTTCTGCAAGTGCAGGGGCATCATTAATGCCATCTCCAACATATGCGAGTTTACCATATTGATTTTTTAATTTTTTAACGGCCTCTATTTTACCTTCTGGTAAGACTTCTGCAATAACCTCATCAATACCTAGTTTTTTTGCAATCGCTTGAGCTGTATGACGGTTATCACCTGTAATCATGGCAACCTTTAAACCTAACTGATGTAACGCTTCAATTGCAGCAAATGTTGATTCTTTAATTGGATCTGCTACAGCAATAATGGCAGCAAGTTTCTGGTCAATCGCAACATAGAGAGGGGTTTTTCCTTCTTCTCCCAAACGATCCGAAAATTGAGAAAAAACATTAGGATTCAAACCTAGTTTTTCCATATATCGATCTGCACCAATATGAACCAAATGTTCAGACACCGTTGCTTCTATTCCATAGCCCGTGACTGACTTGAAATCAGCAACAGGAGACAGAATTAATTCCTTATCTATAGCGGCTTGTACAATTGCTCGAGCAATAGGATGCTCAGACTTTGATTCAACGGCTGCCATAAGTGAAAGTACGGCATTGTATTCAAACCCTTCTAAGACATGCAGATCGGTTAAAATTGGTTTCCCTTCAGTCAGGGTCCCTGTTTTATCAACAGCAACCACTTTAGTTTCTTTGAGCAGCTGCAAAGCTTCCCCTTTACGGAATAAAACACCCATTTCAGCACCACGCCCAGTTCCCACCATGATTGATGTAGGCGTTGCAAGTCCCATTGCACAAGGACATGCAATAATGAGTACCGCAACTGCATTAACTAAGCTAAACGTTAGGGCTGGCTCAGGGCCGAAGATAAACCAAGTAATAAAAGTTAAAAGAGAGAGACCCATTACTACAGGTACAAACCACATGGTAATTTTATCAACCAATGCCTGAATAGGCAGCTTGGAACCCTGTGCCTGTTCAACCATTCGGATGATTTGAGAAAGCACTGATGAACTACCAACAGAGGTGGCTTTGATATTTAAGCTGCCACTTTGGTTAATTGTTCCTCCTACCACAGTAGAGCCTATCGTTTTTTCAACGGGCATAGGCTCGCCAGTAATCATGGATTCATCAATAAAACTTTGGCCGTGAATAACTTCACCATCGACAGGGATACGCTCGCCTGGTCTAATCTCTACAATCGTTCCTGTTTGAACTTCGGCAATCGGAACTTCTATCACCTGATTATTGAGCTGTATTCTGGCAACTTTAGGCTGCATTCCAACTAGATGTTGAATTGCTAAAGACGTTCGGCCTTTTGCCTTGGCTTCAAAAAATCTACCTAATAGAATTAAAGTGATAATAACCGCTGCAGCTTCATAATAAACATTGACCGTGCCTTGTGGCAGGACACTTGGAAAGAAAGTAGCAACCACTGAATAAAGATAAGCAGCCAATGTTCCTACAGCCACCAAGGAATTCATGTCTGGTGCTAAGCGGAATAAACTTGGGATGCCCTTTTTAAAGAAGCGTCGGCCTGGAAAAATTAATGCTACTGTGGTCAAGAAAAATTGCATTAACCAGCTATTTTGTTGGCCAATGTTATCCATCATAAACGTATGAAAGGCGGGAATCAGGTGTGATCCCATTTCTAAAATAAAAACGGGTAGAGTCAATAAGACTGACAAAATTAAATCTTTTTTAAGTTTTTCTAATTCAATATTTTTTTTATCTTGAAAGCTTTCCGTAGTTTGATGAACTGACTTTGCTTCAAACCCTGCTTTGGTGACAGCCTGAATTAACGAGTCACGAGTGACAGATGAGCTTGCCTGAATAGTCGCTTTTTCAGTAGCCAGATTTACATGAGCTGATTCCACACCCTCAACAGATTTTAAGGCCTTTTCTACTCGACCTACACAAGAAGCACATGACATACCCTCAATCGTAAGCTCTATTGGTTGCAGCGCTTCCACTTCGTAGCCTGCTTTTTCTACGGCTTTAATTAAAGTAGCGCGATCAAGTGGTTGATGCGCATAAATGACTGCTTTTTCGGTAGCCAGATTTACATGAGCCGATTCAACACCCTCAACAGATTTTAAAGCTTTTTCCACACGGCCTACACAAGAAGCACATGTCATCCCCTCAATCTCTAATGTTTCACTGTAGTGTGGCGTATCAGTCATTTCGGTACTCATATACGATCTCTATCATTTAGATATGCTGAGTTCTATATGCGAAGATCAGCTCGAACCAAGATTAGGGGGAATTCAGGGATTACTTTTATTTCAAGCAAGTACAGGTTTTATCTGTACGATGAGGAAAATAAGAGAGAGTAAAAGTGGTAAGGAATTCCCACTGTTACTCTAACAGAGATTAAGCAGGATCAGCTGTAAATCCACGCTCACTGAGAGTGGCAATGACTTGATCCTGACTCACCGTTGTGTTGATTTCAACAATACGGTTTTGTAAATCAATATCGAGTGAGGCATTCGAGTCGAGCTCTTTAATTGCGGTAGTAATGCCGCGTGCACAACCACCACAAGTCATATTAGCGATGTGAAATTTCATATGTTGCTCCTTTTTAACAAAACATTTGTTTAAAACATTAGAACAGTAACTCTAAACTTTCACCATACAACCAGCCTTTTTCTGAATCAGTTACTCGCTGTAACTTGGTCTGTTTACAACCTTACAGTTTTCTTCAGAGTATTCCAAAGAAGAGTGTTCTAATGACTACAGTAAAAGTACTTAACCAACATTAATGTGACTTTAAAATGACATTTTTGTCATCTACGATCACTCTGAAATTTATAATATTAGTTATTTCAATCAATGGTAGTGTTGGTGGGTCTGTTCTATATGAGTTTTAAAATACTGAATAAAGTAC
>NZ_VPEU01000081.1:0-5328 GCF_013416975.1 Acinetobacter sp. YH18001
CATCGTGGTTCATCTTCAAAGGAATTTTTAATTTTAAATTCTAACCACTCTTCACAAATATCCTGAAAAGTTTTGATGTCTTTTTTATGCAGCAGTTTATTTTGATAATCATTAAATTTATATTCATCCCGGACTGATCTGGCCTCTTTCAAGGACATTACAGGATATTCGCCCAACTTCATGCGAGGACGTTTATTTGTCCCTACAAGTGAATAGCGGTAACTCCAAGATTTACGTCCATTTGGTTCTATCTTTAAACTTAAGCCGTCATCATCTGCCAGAAAATAGACTTTTTCCTTTGGTTTAGCCTGGCGTACCTTAATTTCCGTAAGACTCATGAATATTTAACCTAACCACAAATGACACTGCGCAATTCAATTATAGCAAATTTAAGCAATTTTCATATGATGCGTATCATACGCATCATATATTTTTATAAGTTATTGTTAAATAAAATTTATATTTAGATTAGCTATTCCTTAGTAACCAATTAATTAACCATTGATTTCGCAAGTCTTAAATTGGCATTTGAAGTGCAACCCCATGTTATGACTATTCACATTTCTGCTCCATGATTCATGGTTACTTATTACTTATATTATTATGTCAGGGGCGATACAAGAATTAGGTGGTTTATGTCGCACTTCAAGTTTTACTCTGCCCTGCAATACCCGCCCCAAAAAAGCAACCAATCGCCATGGGTGGTGCTAGGGCGTGTCATCAATTAGCTTGAGGAAAACCGCCTTGTCCCCATTATACTTTTATGACTAAACGCTATGCATTAAAAGATGAGCAGTGGGAACAGATTAAAGATCTGTTACCTGGACGAATGGGTACTGTTGGAGTAACGGCCAAAGATAACCGACTATTTGTTGAAGCGGTATTGTATCGGTATCGTTCAGGTATCCCGTGGCGAGACTTACCCGAATGCTTTGGTGATTTTAGAGTCGTGCATACTCGTTTTAGTCGTTGGGCTAAAACAGGTGTGTGGCAGAGAGTCTTTGAAGTACTGTCACATGACAGTGATAATGAATATGCCATGTTAGACTCCACCATTGTACGTGCTCATCAACACAGCGCTGGGGGGAAAAAATCAGGCGATTGGACGCAGTAAAGGGGGCTTAAGCACCAAAATTCATGCCCGTACTGATGCTTTAGGCAACCCAACAGGATTTTATCTCACTGATGGGCAGGTCCATGACTTAAACGGTTCAGATGTGTTGCTGGACTTATCGTTGAGCCAGACCTGGCTTATGGATAAAGCCTACAACTCCAGGGATCGAGTCATTGATCCAATTTTAGAGGCGAAGGGTCAAGTTGTGATGCCAGCGAAAAGTAATTCTATTGATCAGCGTGATTATGATCGAAATCTCTACAAGGCAAGACATCTGATCGAGAACTTTTTTGCCAAGCTCAAGCAGTATCGTGCTATTGCCACACGCTATGATAAATTGGCTCAAAACTTCTTATCAGCGATCTACCTGGCTTCAACAATCATTTGGCTTAATTGATGACACGCCCTAGATTTTTAAATACCGACCAAATCACAGCCCCATTTTTATGATGCGCCATCAATGAGCTAATCGAAGTAACAACAATGGTTGCTAAAGATGTGCCTAATGCGAGGTGCATAACCACATCGGGGTCATAACCCATTTGAGTAAAGACAATAAAAAGCAGTGGCACAATAATCGTACCACCGCCGACACCAAACAGCCCTGCTGCAAAACCAGCAAAAGCACCGATGACTAAAAAGGTTATAAGTTCCACAATAGACTAACTTTAAAAAATGAAAGGATTAAGGCGTTGAATTAAGCGTGTTCCAACTGACCCACTTGATGATAAGCACGGTTAAAATACACCAGGCTTTCTTCTTGATCGCTTTGTTGAACTTGAAGCACACGACACATGAAAATACTGTGTGTACCCACTTGCTGAATGTCCTGAATTTCACAGTCAAAACTGACCAAGGCATCTTGCAAAATAGGTGAACCAGTTTCCAACGCACTCCACTCACCTAAGTTGAAACGCTCTTCAGAACTGAATTTACTTGAAGCAAAAGCATTTGAAAGCTGTTCATGCTGAGTACTTAGTACGTTTACAGCCAAGACTTTATTTTCAACAAAATGGGCATGTGAACGGGAGGATTGATTCATACAGACCAATAACGTTGGCGGTGTATCCGTCACGCTACATACGGCAGATGCAGTAAATCCATGCATACCTGCTTTACTCGCAGTCGTAATAACATTCACTGCTGTGGTGAGTAAAGACATTGCATTTCTAAAGTCTGTTGCTTCAATCATCTCTTTCATCTCAAATGTACATATCACGTGCTCGTGCTTTAAGTAGAACAAATCATCTTGCAATAATTTGCCCCTGCTTCGCACGAGACTACGTTTGATTAAGCTTCTAGCTCTTTACGAACAATGGCAGCACCTGCGCTTAAAGCCTCAAGCTTGCCACGTGCAACTTGGCGAGAAAGTGGTGTCATACCACAGTTGGTTGAAGGATAGAGTTTATCTGCATCAACAAATTGAAGTGCTTTACGTAAGGTATTCGCCACTTCTTCTGCAGTTTCAACTTTGCTAGTTGCTACATCAATGGCACCCACCATCACTTTCTTACCACGGATCAATTCAATCAAATCCATTGGTACACGTGAGTTTTGGCATTCAAGTGAAATAATATCGAGCTTAGATTGTTGTAGTTTCGGGAATGACTCTTCGTATTGACGCCATTCATTACCTAAAGTTTGTTTCCAATCTGTATTGGCTTTAATGCCGTAACCATAGCAAATATGAACTGCAGTTTCACATTTTAGACCTTCAAGTGCACGTTCTAAGGTTGGTACACCCCAGTCATTCACTTCATCAAAGAATACGTTAAACGCAGGTTCATCAAATTGGATAATGTCTACGCCTGCTGCTTCAAGTTCTAAAGCTTCTTGGTTCAAAATTTTGGCAAATTCCCAAGCCAGTTTTTCACGGCTCTTGTAGTGTCCGTCAAAAAGTGTATCAATCATGGTCATTGGACCAGGCAACGCCCATTTAATTGGCTGACTGGTTTGGCTGCGTAAAAATTTCGCATCGTCTACAAACACTGCTTTTTTACGAGAAACTTCACCCACAACTGAAGGTACACTTGCATCATAACGATTACGAATACGCATGGTTTCACGCTTTTCGAAATCTACACCTTCAAGATGCTCAATAAACGTGGTTACAAAGTGCTGACGGGTTTGCTCACCATCACTCACGATATCGATACCTGCAGTGACTTGCTCATGTAATGATAATTTCAAAGCATCACGTTTAGCTTCTAATAATTCTTCGCCTTCAAGCTTCCATGCAGACCATAATTTTTCAGGTTCAGCTAACCAAGACGGTTTTGGCAAGCTACCCGCAGTTGAAGTTGGGAGTAAAAGTTTCGGTTGTGTAAGCGCCATGTCTAATCTTCTTTGTCTAAATTCGTAAATCTGTTTATCAATTTAATGGATTAAGCAGCTGTTTCGACTTCGAAATTTGCAGCCCATTCATTTAAAATGTCTTGATAAGGCTTAATGAAGTTTTCTTCCGTCCATTTACCTTGTTTAACTGCAAGCTCACCACGTTCCACACGGTCATAGACCACACGTGTAAGTGAATAATCGCCATAGCTTAGACTTGGTTGATACACCACACCTGCAGGAGAGTTGGTGTTGTAAATTTCAGGACGATAGATCCGTTGGAAACTTTCCATGGTCGCAATAGCACTGATCAATTCAAAATCAGTATAATCACGGACTAAATCGCCAGCGAAATAGAATGCTAATGGTGCATTACCACCTTCTGGTTTAAAGTAGCGTACACGTAAACCCATTTTGGCAAAATATTCATCGGTACGTGAATATTCATCATTTTTGTATTCCACACCCAAAATAGGATGTACGTTGGCTGTACGGAAATACGTTTTAGAGGTTGAAACGCTTAAGCAAATGACAGGTTGTTTTTTAAATTCTGCTTTAAATACATCTGAATTGACTAAATGTTGATAAAGCTTGCCATGTAGATTGCCAAAATCTTCAGGTTTTTCACCTACACCACAACCCAATTGTGGCAATACCACGCTGAAGTCGTAATCACGCACATAAGATGAGAAGCTATTGCCGATCATGCCTTCAATACGCTCACCTGTTTGATGGTCAATCACAACACTTTTAAGTGTTTCAATAAATGGGAAAGTTTGACCATTACCTTCAATATCAATTTCCGCAGAAATAATGTCAATCTCAAGTGAATAGCGATCACCTTTCGGGTTATCAACGGTTGCCAAGCTATTAAAACGGTTGTTGATCATCGCAAGGGTACGACGCAAGTTTTCTTCACGGCTTTCCCCACGTGCCAAATTGGCAAAGTTTGTGGTTAAACGTGTGTTTTCTGCTGGTGTATAATTCTCATCAAAACGGATACGTTTAATTGAACACTCAAATGCTGTACTCATGGAGATTGCCACCTAAAACTTTTATAAAAAGTTAAATTTCTGAATGGCTATATTTAAACGTGAATAAGAAAGTGAGTAAAACGATATAAATTCAGCTTAAGATGAGAAATACTCATCTTAATAAATTAAAGATGCTGAGGATTTTTAGTTATTCAGTAAGCTAAGCGGCTATCTAAAATCTTTATCTGAAATTGGTAATGTTTTTTGCAACTCTACCAAAGATAGAACCGTACCGGGTTTGTCGGAGAGTCAATATTCTGAGAGACTATCCCGATGACAAAATTAAAATATACCCCTGAAATCAGAGAAAGAGCGGTTCAATTATTGATTGAATCTGAAAAAGATTATCCTTCTACTTGGGCTGCAATCACAGCAATTGCGCCTAAGATTGGTTGTACTCCTGAAACACTTCGTGCCTGGCATCAAAAGCATTTAGATCAGCAAAATCCTATTAAAGTACAACAGGTATCTGACCAAGAAAAAATGAAGCAAATGGAACGTGAAATTAAAGAATTAAAACGTGCCAATGAAATTCTACGTAAAGCAGCCGCTTTTTTCGCCCAGGCGGAGCTCGACCGCCCACACAAATAATGGTGGATTTTATCCATAACAATAAAGACTTATATGGTGTTGATGCGATTTGTAGGATTTTACCGATCGCAGCTTCAACCTATTACCGGACTCTAGATCTCTGCGATGAGAAGCATTGCTTCGCAAGGGAACATCGAGCAAAGCGAGATTTACATGACTTGCATCATGCTGAGGAGATTAAACGAATTTGGAAGGAAAGTTCAGGTCGGTATGGTGTACGTAAAGTCTGGCAAAAACTGAAACGTGAAGGCTATA
>NZ_VPEU01000082.1:0-5084 GCF_013416975.1 Acinetobacter sp. YH18001
GGCTCCACAAGAAAAGCCAATTACTGTAATTAAGAAGCGAAAATTTGCTTTAAACAAGGATAAGTAACTTGTAATTTAAAATTATAAACAAAAACCCCTCTAAGTCTTGCAACTTAGAGGGGTTTTCAAGTAAATTCAGCGGTACGCAGTTATTTGATGGAACTAACATCAAGTAACGAAGATCATAAGGTTTGGCGACCGTTATGATTTCACCAAAAGGCTTGTACCTGAACTCTATTTTCACAATAAACAGTGTTTATATCAAGCCTCAAAATGATAAGTCTTCGTTAATTCGTGTTTTAAACCATCAAATAAGTATCCTAGATCGAGCTTTGCCCGCTTCTGCGTGTCCGTTTTACGGTCGGCATGCATTACGTGTGGTAGGAATAAGTGTCACTGGCGTATTGTAGCTATAGTCGAAAGGCTAAACCGCTTACAGGGGAACTTCACATAGGCGGAGCGTTGGGAGTAGTTACATAGGACTTGTTAAGTTGCATGTTGGGGAAACCCTCGCAGAGATACAGGCAGTGTAACGACAGGGAGCGCGTGGAGCGAAGTGCAAGACTTTGAGTCCTTGTCTGCATAGTCAGCAAAACTATGTGCGGATACGACCGATATACGTGGCTCCGAAGCCAAATATATACAGGTAAATCGGCAATACTTAGGGGATAGGTCATTTTTTTAAATGACTGCCCTTAGGGTGAGTATTGCCGAAACTCTCTCAACCGTTCACCAAAGCCAAAGCACGAAGTGCGACGCTTTGGGGGCGAGTTGAGAGAGTGAGCACATTTGTTTTTAAGGCTTTTGATTTTATTTGATTCTATATTTCTGTATAGTTTTACTGAACGAATTGCTGTATATTAAAACTATACAAAGGATGATTTTTTGTGATTGTAGATTTTAATCATAAGGGACTGGAACGATTTTTTAAAACCAGTTCTACAGCAGGTATTCAGTCTGTTCATTCAACCAAGTTAAAAAGACAATTAACTGCTTTGAATGAAGCGCAAAGCATTGATGAAATGAATTTTCCTGGATGGAAGCTTCATCCTTTGAAAGGTAAATTAAAAGATCATTGGTCAATCACTGTGAGTGCCAATTGGCGTCTGACTTTTATTTTTAAAGATGGTAATGCGTATATCGTGGACTATCAGGACT
The DNA here is from genome assembly GCF_013416975.1 of Acinetobacter sp. YH18001. NCBI lineage: Bacteria > Pseudomonadati > Pseudomonadota > Gammaproteobacteria > Moraxellales > Moraxellaceae > Acinetobacter > Acinetobacter sp. YH18001. The sequence continues at coordinate 1,159 of NZ_VPEU01000082.1, forward strand.
ACCATTGAGGTGAATATGATGATGAATAATCCAGCTCATGCAGGTGAGTTAGTGTCAGAATGGTTAGATGGCTTAAAAGAAGAAGGACAAGCGATCACCATTACAGAACTTGCTGAACGTATTCAAGTGACACGTCCTTTACTTTCTCGAATTATTAACGGTAAAGCGCCAGTGACCGCAGATGTAGCTTTACGCTTGCATGATGCTTTGGGAATCAGTGCAGACCTGTTAATGCGTGTTCAATCTAAGTATTCACTTTGGATGGAATCACAAAAACAGCGTCCACAGATTCAACCATTTTTTGTTAATTGTTAACTAAAAATATTAATAAATTTTATTAATGTGGGTTTAGGATTTGGTATTCATCACAACCTTGTTGATTTCCATTGTCGCAGGATTGTTTAAACCACTTTTTAGCTGTATTTAAGTCCTTACCTATACCTCTTCCATTTAAGTATATAAGGCCTAAATTATACTGAGCGTCTGTATCCTCTTGAGCAGCCGCTTTCTCGTACCAAAATTTAGCGGTATTGAAGTCCTTATGCCCACCTTGGCCTTGAGTATACATAAAGCCTAAATTATTCTGACTCCTTATATCCCCTTGAGCAGCTGCTTTTTCGTACCAAGCCTTAGCGGTAGCAAAGTTTTGAGGAACGCCTCCACCATAGTAATACATAGTACCTAAATTATACTGAGCCTCTGCATGACCTTGAGCAGCAGCTTTTTCGTACCAAGCCTTAGCGGTATTAAAGTTTTGAGGAACACCGCTCCCGTTGTTATATATAACGCCTAGATTAACTTGGGCATCTAACTGACCTTGAGCAGCAGCTTTTTCGTACCAAGCCTTAGCGGTGGCAAAGTCCCGGGGAACATCTTCACCATAGTGGTACATACGGCCTAAATTATATTGAGCTTCTGCATCATTTTGCTGAGCTTTTTCTAACAGTATTTCAAATTGCGTTCTATCTGGTTTCGGATTGTCATCAACATCTGAGCAGGCTATCAATAATACCGTTAAAAATATTGATAAATTTTTCGTTTTCATATCGTTAAAATTTAATAAAAATAGATTTTTTAATGAGGGTTTATTCTCATTTTTTTAAATAGTTAAGCTATACCATTACTATTTTTAATCTTATCTGCAATAAGATAGCTTTCAGTAGCACTTAATATTTAGTTTCATATTACAAATGTTCTGATTCAAATATCAGAAATTTATTATTCGTTAGATGGTGTGCATGAAATACTAAGAATAGCTTATTTAAGTATTTTAATTTAAGTTTTCCTACAATTAACATAATGCAGATTATACGAAATGCAAAATATTATTTCTTATAATTCATAGCCTTATCGTATCCTAAAAAGCCTAAGTATGCCTACTTGGGCTTTTTTAATGATTTTTCATGTTCACGATCAATAAGTGAGCAATGTTCCACGGTTTTAAGTAGCTTAACTGCATAATCAATTACTTTGTTTTTCAGTCTTTTTACGTTGATTTAACACCTCTTGACCTAAGTCTTTCCAAATCTGCCATTTCATATCGTTAGGATCAATCTCCGCTGTTTTAAGTAGTATACCGAGCAGTTCGGCGGGGTCCCGTTTATCCAGGTTAGCAATTTCAAACAGTGCGCCTAACTGAATCAAGTGACGTGTACGCGCCTTACGTTCAGCTTCTTTCTCTGCATTCAGTAATTTTCTAACTGCTACTTTTTGCTTATTCGCTCGTTCTATGGCTTTTTCGGCTTTAATCAAAGCATTCAGTTTTTTCTCTTGGTCGGGTGTACGGTATTGGATTTTGGCTAATTCCAATAAAAGTTTTTGAACATCACTAGGACTTTTTAAAGCAGAAATATAGGTGATTTTTTCAGACAGCCAATCATTATTCATATTTGATTCCATTAATTCAGATGCCGCAAAAGCACAGGCTCAATTCTCAAAGAACGATAACAAAATAATTATGTCCGATGTCCGCAATTTTGTTAAAGTTCGTTCTAGAGAATTTCGCCTGTACTTCCATCAAAAGTTTGATGGCGCGCTTAGACGTTTCTCAATTTCATTGAGAAACCTAAGCACGTTAGGGACTTCATCCCTAAAACCCTGAAACTTCTTTTTTCATTCAATTGAAAATTGAATGAAAAAAAGAAGTACCAACGCTAGGAGCAACAACATGCAACTAAAACAGGTATGGGGAAAGATCAAAGATATTATTTTTGGCGTGATCGCAGCACCGCTACTCATCCTCATTATGGTACTTGCTTCGATATTCGATCAAAGAGCGTTTAAGAAGGAACGCAACCAAAAAAAGGAACAGGATAAAACCTAATGGCGATTGCTCGTTTAAGTGTCAAAGTTGGTAAGGCAGGCAAGGCAGCACCGCATGCCGAATATATAGATCGGGACGAAGAAAAGAAGCTGAAACAGGAACAGGCAGAAACCGATCTTGAACATAGTGCTTATGGAAACATGCCGAAATGGGCAGAACATAATCCGATTAACTTTTGGCAGGCAGCCGACCTTTACGAGCGCAAAAATGGCAGTACCTATCGAGAATATGAAATTGCCCTGCCTAGAGAGATGAATGCCGAGCAACGCCTAGAACTGGTTGAGGACTTCATTCAGTCTGAAATTGGCTCAAAATATCCGTATCAGTTTGCGATCCATAACCCTAAAGCAATAGACGGCAACGATCAGCCTCACGTTCACCTCATGTTTAATGAACGTCTACAAGATGGAATCGAGCGAGATCCAGAGCAATATTTTAAACGCTATAACAGCAAGAATCCTGAACGTGGCGGAGCTAAAAAAGACAATACAGGCAAGACTTACCAGGAACGAAAAACCGATATTAAAGACCTACGCCAAAGATGGGCAGATTTATGCAACAGCCATTTAGAAAAACACCAAATTGACAGCCGTATTGATATGCGAAGCTACAAAGAGCAAGGCGTAGAGAAAGAACCCGAAAAGAAACTATTACCAAGCCAAGCTAAAGACCCTGAAATCAGGGAAGCCTTGCAACAGTCACGTATAGCCTATAAAGAGCTTGAGCAACTAGATTTAGGCGACCCTAAAAAAGACCTGAAAGACCTCAAAAACAGCCCAATTTCAGACAAAGAAATTAAACAGGGTATTGAGAGCTTTAAGGCTGATTTTGACAGCTTTAAACAGCTTGCTTTGGAACAGTACAAACAACAGCAGAAATTAGAAAGAGAGCAACAGAAAACAATGAAGTTTAGAGGGATGAGCCGATGACACCTGATGAAAAAAAGCTATATGCACTGATGGCAGTTGCAGAACAACAGCAGAACCTAGTCAATCAGGCCGTTAAAGAGCTTCAAATCACGAAAGAACACATTCAAAGCACTATTGCTGGGCAAACCCACCACACTATATCAAAAGCGGTAAATGATGGCTTACAGGACGGTACAGCAGAACTTATTAAGACCGCTAAAGCGCTTGGACGCTTGAAAAACTCGATTGAATCAGCCAGTGATCAATTTTCATGGAAGTTAATCACCACTTTCTTAGGTGTTTTTTCAGTTTTCATACTGACTATGACATGGTTATTTGCATCTTATATTAAGCCTTTAGAGAATATTCCAAAGATCGAGAGTTTAAAGCAGCAAGGTATTCAGTTTGATATTCAAAGTTGTGCCGTTGGAGACGAGTCCAAGCCTTGCGTCCGAGTGATGAAAGAGCAGTGTGGCTATGGGAAGCATGGGGATTTATGCGTTATTGACCCCAAATAGCTGAATCTGAAAATGAAGGCTCTAAGCACTCATTTATAATTTTTATTATGTTTAAAATTAGTGGAAGTTAAGGAAATTATTATGTTAAAGCAATCAAGTTTAGAAAGAACAGAGTTTAAGGAAGAAGAACTTGCGCCCATTAAAAAGCTTGATTTGAATGATTTGAAAGTTCCTATG
>NZ_VPEU01000083.1:0-5070 GCF_013416975.1 Acinetobacter sp. YH18001
GTGATTCATCATTCCGACAGAGGTGTGCAATATCTTTCCATTCGCTATACCAATCGTTTAGAAGCAGCAAATTTACGAGCATCAGTCGGTACGACTGGTGATTCATACGATAATGCTTTGGCTGAAATCCCATGAGTTCACCCTTGTCCCGTGGCGGCCGATCATCGACCGCCAACTCGGCCGCGAGGTTATGGGCATCGTGCAGGGCGGGTCGGTGTCGTGGCAGTTAGGGCGGCAGAGGGGGCTGGAACGCTGAGTGCGCCCATGCCGCATTGCGAAGCTGTTAGCGGCAGTGTAAAAATGACCCCCTAATGGCATTTAAAAACTGACCCCCTTGGTTAATATAGCGGTCATTTTGGACTGCTCAACATGTTAACTTTGGAGCAAGCAGTGACAATCCAAATACTTCATCAACAAGGTAAATCTATTAAAGCCATTAGTCGTGAACTGGGGGTGTCCCGAAATACCGTACGTAAATATTTACGGCAGAAGGAAACACCTCAGTATCGGCGTACACAACCTAGAACAAGTATTCTTGATCCATATAAACCCTATTTACTCAAACGTGTAAACGCAGCTCATCCTGAATGGATTCCTGCTGTTGTGCTCTACCAGGAAATTTTAAGGTTGGGATATCCAGGAAAGATCAGGATCTTGAGGGAATATCTTGCAACATTAAAATCAGTTGCTAAACCGGAACCGATCATTCGTTTTGAAACCCAACCTGGCCAACAAATGCAGGTAGATTTCACCACGATTCGACGCAACAACTCGACTTTAAAAGCCTTTGTCGCAACATTAGGGTATTCCAGAGCGACTTTCGTGAAATTTTATGATCATGAACGTACCGATGCATGGATCGATGGTCTGGAAAATGCATTTCAGTTCTTTGCAGGAGTACCTCAGGAAATCCTGTTTGATAACGCTAAAACGATCATGATTGAACGGGATGCCTATCAGGAGGGGCAGCATAAATGGAATCCCAAACTGCTCGACTGCGCCAAGAAATACAGCTTTCGTCCTCGCGTATGTAAGCCCTACCGTGCACAGACCAAAGGCAAAGTTGAACGCTTTAATGGATACCTCAAATCAAGCTTTATTGTGCCATTGAAAGCAAGCCTGAAGACTTCGGGTTTACTGTTAGATGTTGATGTCGCCAATGCCCACATTGGCCGGTGGCTGCATGAAACCGCCAATCAGCGGATTCATGCCACCACGCAGGAAAAACCGGCTGTTCGACTGCAACAGGAGCAGCAAAAATTTACGCCATTACCGCAATCAGATACAGGTTCCAGCACTGTACCTGTTGCAGCAGCACAGCATGTCATGCCCTACGAGAGTTTGCAGCATCCCTTATCTGTATATGACCAGTTGCTGGGAGTTTCCTGATGAATCTGCAATACGACCGTATAGAGCAGCTTTGCCAAAAGCTCAATCTGCCTGCCATCGCATCACAATGGTCACATCATGCACAACAAACATTAGGTCAGGATGGAAGTTATGCCGACTTTGTTGAAGCGATCTTGACGCATGAATATGCTGCCAGGCAACAGCGCAGCCAGCAGGTACTGATGAAACTCTCAGGCCTGCCTCAAGTGAAAACGCTGGAAGGTTACGATTTTAATTATGCACTGGGTGCTCCCAAATCACAGGTGGTCGAGTTGTTCAACCTGAGCTTTATTGCTAGAGCAGAAAATGTGGTGTTTCTTGGTGCTAGCGGTGTAGGGAAAACGCATTTATCCATGGCATTAGGCTATAAGGCCATCATGAACAATGTCAAAACCAAGTTTATTACCGCCGCCGATCTCATGCTGCAACTCAGTACAGCCTATCAGCAAGGTAAATTGAAAACCTATATGCAACGGGTGATACTCGCCCCAAAATTACTGATTATCGATGAAATTGGTTATTTACCGTTTGGACGTGAAGAAGCGAATCTGTTCTTTAACGTGATTGCCAAGCGTTATGAAAAAGGCAGTACGATATTGACGAGTAACTTACCCTTTAGCCAATGGTCTAAGTCATTTGCGGATGATGTCACGTTGACCGCTGCGATGTTAGATCGGTTATTGCATCACTGTCATGTGGTACAAATATCGGGTGAGAGTTATCGTTTGAAGGATAAAAAAAGAATAGGGATTCAGCCTCAGGTTGAAATTTAATACGAGATCAAAGGGGTCAATTTTACTTTGCCATTTGTAAGGTAAAAGGGGTCAATTTTAGAATGCCGTTGACAAAGCAAAAGATAATCGGATAAAATGTAGCAATTCATATTCGTAAGCGTGGAGTAATCAGATGGGAAATTCCAAGTCAGCAGACAAGTAAGCCGCAACAACCAGTATTGTTGTTGCGGCGCTCTGTAAGGCTAGTCTCATCTGATTGCTGACGAGCAGACGTCGCCCGGTATTCCTTAATCGAGGGTTGATTCGTCATGACCACCACACGCCCCGCGTGGGCCTATACGCTGCCGGCAGCACTGCTGCTGATGGCTCCTTTCGACATCCTCGCTTCACTGGCGATGGATATTTATCTCCCTGTCGTTCCAGCGATGCCCGGCATCCTGAACACGACGCCCGCTATGATCCAACTCACGTTGAGCCTCTATATGGTGATGCTCGGCGTGGGCCAGGTGATTTTTGGTCCGCTCTCAGACAGAATCGGGCGACGGCCAATTCTACTTGCGGGCGCAACGGCTTTCGTCATTGCGTCTCTGGGAGCAGCTTGGTCTTCAACTGCACCGGCCTTTGTCGCTTTCCGTCTACTTCAAGCAGTGGGCGCGTCGGCCATGCTGGTGGCGACGTTCGCGACGGTTCGCGACGTTTATGCCAACCGTCCTGAGGGTGTCGTCATCTACGGCCTTTTCAGTTCGATGCTGGCGTTCGTGCCTGCGCTCGGCCCTATCGCCGGAGTATTGATCGGCGAGTTCTTGGGATGGCAGGCGATATTCATTACTTTGGCTATACTGGCGATGCTCGCACTCCTAAATGCGGGTTTCAGGTGGCACGAAACCCGCCCTCTGGATCAAGTCAAGACGCGCCGATCTGTCTTGCCGATCTTCGCGAGTCCGGCTTTTTGGGTTTACACTGTCGGCTTTAGCGCCGGTATGGGCACCTACTTCGTCTTCTTCTCGACGGCTCCCCGTGTGCTCATAGGCCAAGCGGAATATTCCGAGATCGGATTCAGCTTTGCCTTCGCCACTGTCGCGCTTGTAATGATCGTGACAACCCGTTTCGCGAAGTCCTTTGTCGCCAGATGGGGCATCGCAGGATGCGTGGCGCGTGGGATGGCGTTGCTTGTTTGCGGAGCGGTCCTGTTGGGGATCGGCGAACTTTACGGCTCGCCGTCATTCCTCACCTTCATCCTACCGATGTGGGTTGTCGCGGTCGGTATTGTCTTCACGGTGTCCGTTACCGCGAACGGCGCTTTGGCAGAGTTCGACGACATCGCGGGATCAGCGGTCGCGTTCTACTTCTGCGTTCAAAGCCTGATAGTCAGCATTGTCGGGACATTGGCGGTGGCACTTTTAAACGGTGACACAGCGTGGCCCGTGATCTGTTACGCCACGGCGATGGCGGTACTGGTTTCGTTGGGGCTGGTGCTCCTTCGGCTCCGTGGGGCTGCCACCGAGAAGTCGCCAGTCGTCTAACCGACGACTGGTAGCAGGCCCGCTCCGATGCGGCGCACTAACCATCGAAACCTCGTGAATGTCGGTATCCTGTCTGGCAGGATACCGCTCATTTCCCTTGTTCAGTTCATCGCCGTCGCCGAGCATCTGAATTTTCGGCATGCGGCCAAGGCACTTGGTATCAGCCAGTCGAGCGTCAGCGCGCGTGTGAAAGCGCTGGAGGATAACCTTGGTGTCCTGCTATTTGAGCGCCATGCGCGGGGCGTTCGGCTAACAGACGCAGGCAGGCACTTCATGGAGCGTGTCACGGCGGGTGTCGATCAACTCGATCACGCAGTGAAGACCGCAGGCATGACAGCTCAAGGAGAATACGGCCGGCTTCGCATCGGCATCCATGCCTTAATCCCACGCAGCTTTCTCACGGAGCTGATCCGTCATTATCGGGAAGAACATACGGGCATTGAGGTTGAGATCACCGAAGGCACAGCCCGCGATGCGGTGATGCAGCTTCGTGCTGACCAGCTCGACGTGGTGTTCGTCGCGGGCAAGCCCGAGATGCCCGACTGCCATACCCGACCGATCTGGACCGAACCGCTGGTGGCCGTGCTATCGGATGGGCATCGCCTCGCCGGGCAGTCCGCAATCACTTGGTCCGATCTGGTCGGCGAGACTTTCATTGTTCGCTATGGTGGCACCGGCCCGCAGGTCCATGACCATATCGTGCTGCGCCTTGCCGGGCGTTGGCCCGCACCGTCGATCCGGCGCTTTGATGTGGGGCGCGACACGCTGCTATCTATGGTCGGACAAGGCTTCGGCATCACTATCGTCGGCGAGGCAACGTCATTGTTGCCGACGACCGGCATCGTCTTCCTGCCCTTCCTCGATGAACCGGAGCCGGTTGCCTTTACAGCCGTCTGGTCGCCGTTCAATCGCAACTCCGCACTGAAAAATCTACTCAACCTCGCAGGCAAAATGAAGCGTGACGGCGATTCGCCCAATCGTTTCCTGGATGGCACTCGACCGGCACGATAACGGCACAGGCGATCCATCCTATTTGCCGCCGATAGTATCCGGCAGCCCTCCGGCATCCTCTTTCCTGTTGCCCGTCCCGATTTTGCCTACTCTCTGATCGGCTCCGTCTCTTTTGCCTACTGAGCGCTGCCGCACAGCTCCATAGGCCGCTTTCCTGGCTTTGCTTCCAGATGTATGCTCTTCTGCTCCTGCAGCTAATGGATCACCGCAAACAGGTTACTCGCCTGGGGATTCCCTTTCGACCCGAGCATCCGTATGAGACTCATGCTCGATTATTATTATTATACTCTGTACACGACAAATTTCACAGAACCCTTATCCTATCAGGATTCTGCTTTCTTAAAATTGCCAAAATTTCCTTAAACTCTTCTTTTTTCCCAAAACCAATTAAACGCTGAATCGCCATTTGAACA
>NZ_VPEU01000084.1:0-4966 GCF_013416975.1 Acinetobacter sp. YH18001
GCCATTTTTCTTTATACTGTCACTTAGGCAGGCATCAAATTCTTTTTCAAAACCATTTAAATAAATAACAGGTGTTCCTAATGCTAAACAAGGCAAAGCACAATGAATACGAGAAGTAATGACTAATTTAGCTGTTGAGTATTTTTTCAATAACTCTTCAGCAAGAATAAATTTTTCATCTTCTGTATAAGTATCTTTTGGTAACTCTTGTTTAATATATTCAGCCTTATCCAACAAACTCTTATTAAATATTTTTTGCATAAATTCATTTGCTGAATTTATATTTAAAATATGACCTTTGATGACGCCTTTAATAAAACTTTTTGCATTAATAAAAATACGATCTTTATTTGGAAAACCGTATAAAGGATCAACAATATAAATTTTTCCATCATTTTGTGTAGAATCTTTTTTAGCATAGGAGTCTAACGTCAATGTAAGACAGCCAGTAAAATAAGCTTTTATGCCCTTACTTTCCAACAATCTAACAGTGTAATGATCACGACAACCTATTGGCTCATGCTTCTTCAAGTATGTAATACCCGACTCACTAAGCATACGATCTGCAGCCGAACTATTAATATGTAAAGATACAAATAAAGGATGTAATTGAGCTGAAGGTACCCAAGTTTCAGGATGATGCGTAAACCATCCATTCAAAATAATTTGAGATTGCTCACCATTATACTGCCCTAAACGCTCACGGTTTACATAACTATCAACCTGAGGTAAAAACTGCTTAGCAGCCAAGCTCTGAATATAATCGCCAATATTAAACCAACGGCCACCTTCAGCATAAGTCATAATAGAGTATTTCATTACAAAATTTATCCTTAACTTTATCTTCGAAATTTTTTCATTAATTGATAAACACTTTCTCTTTGATACTTATCCAGTAATAAAAAATATGCTACGACTAATATAAAAAATATACCAACCAAGTTCAAAAACATCAAAGTTAAAAAACTTTGATTAACATTAAACGAACTCAATATTAAAAAGCACAGTGAACTTATAGTTAAAAATTCAAATGTAGGCAATAAAACAGATTTTAAATAATTAGCAAAAAAATCATTACCAACTATTTGATTAACAAAATAAATTCTCAGAAATAAAAGAATGCAATTTAATAAAAGCAACATATACCAGACATGGTAAATATTAAAACCTAAATAAAGTAGCAAATAAGATAATGGAACACTAAAAATCATTACAAAAAACACACACAATTGATAGCGCTTAATATTACCTTCAGCTTGAATCAGCATCCATAAGGGCCCAGCTAATACCTCTAATAATGAAATTACAGCGGCTATTTGAACAATCCCCCTAACATACTCAGGAACTTTATTTAACCACAATAACAACAAATCATCAGTATAAAAAATTAATGGCAACCCAGTGATTGCATAAAATATAACGCTAACTTTTGTCAGTGCAAAAATTTTAACATCCACACTATTATTGTTAACGTAATTTTTCATCAAATAAGGTGAAAATGCTTTTTGAAAATTACTTGTAACCGTGCCAATTAAAGCATTTAATTGATTCGCAATGCTTAAACTACCATTAATAATTACACCATAAAAGATATTAGCAACCAAAGGATTACCTTGAGCACTAATAACAACACCAAAACTACCAAAAACATTCCAAGAAATAAAACCTTATATCTCTTTATAACTTGATAAATCTCTAGCCAACTGAAATTTACAAAAATAAATTTTAAACCGACAATATAAAAATAAAATTACAAAAACAATAAAACTTGAAATTAATAAAAATAAACTGTATTGATATAATTTTTCTGGGAAAAAATATAATAAAGAAACTGAAAATAATTTTAACAAACCCTCAAATACTGTTATAAATGCATAAAATGAAAATCGCTCCATTGAAATCAAACAAGAGTGAAAGTTTAACGATAAAAAATTTATAAAAAAACTTCCAATCATTAAATAATAAATTTGATAAGCAACATCTATTCTATCGGCAGGTATATTTAAAAATTTAAAAAATAATATATCCTTAAAAAGGATCAAAACTAAAGAAAGCAACGCACCTAAAGTAAAAAAAACGACATTACTTACACTATAAATTTTAATAAGTTTAACCGTATCTTTATTTGCTAAACTTATATTTAAAAATCTTTGGACGGAGTTAGTTACAGAGTTATTAAAAAACCCTAAAATTAAAACTACCCCCCAAACCAAAGAGTAAACACCAAAATCAATAACACCTAAATACTCTAATAATAATTTAGTTGTAAAAAGAGTAATTACGATTAATAACAGCATTCTTAAATATAAGAATGCTGCATTTTTAATAACTCGCTTATCAAGCATATTAATTTCAACAATTAAAGTCTAACACTATACCAACCCATTGCTAAATCAACTCCATCTTGTATATTATATTTCGCATCATAGCCTAGTAATTTCTGTATTTTTTCCACACTGGCTTGTGAATGTCGAACATCACCAGTGCGGAAATCCCGATATATAGGCTCTTTCGTATAAATCACACCATTGTTATTTAACGTAGCTTTAATGGTATTAAACAAATCATTGAGGGTGGTACGATCCCCCACTGCCACATTATAAACCTGGTTTTTAGCTTCATCATTTTGTGTAGTTGCTGCCAGAATATTAGCTTGCACCGTGTTCTCAATAAAACAGAAATCACGACTGGTTTCACCATCACCATTAATGAAAACGTCATCACCGGCAATCATGGCTGCTGTCCATTTTGGAATGACTGCTGCATAGGCTCCATTCGGATCTTGGCGTTTACCAAAGACATTAAAGTAACGCAACCCAATAGTTTTAAAACCATAAGTCCGTGCGAATACTTCAGCATACAGCTCATTTACATATTTGGTAACAGCATAAGGCGAAAGTGGCTTACCAATATTTTCTTCGACTTTAGGCAGTGCCGGATGGTCACCATAAGTCGAACTGCTGGCGGCATAGGTAAAGCTTTTTACTTCTGCATCACGTGCAGCAGTCAGCATATTTAAAAAGCCGGTAATATTGGCTGCATTGGTGGTAATCGGGTCAGCAATCGAACGTGGTACAGAACCTAAAGCGGCCTGGTGCAACACATAGTCCACTCCTGCACAGGCTGTCTGACAATCTTCAAAATTACGGATATCACCTTTATAAAACTTGAAGTTTGCCCACTGTTCAGGCTTGACCAGACTTTGCACTTCATCCAGATTATGCTGATGACCTGTAGCAAAATTATCCAGACCCACCACATTTTGGTTCAGCTTTAATAGGGTTTCCAGTAAATTTGAGCCAATAAAGCCTGCCACACCGGTAATTAACCAGGTTTTTGGTGCTTGTTGTAATTGCTCGCATACAGTTTGATATTGGCTCATATTTATGGTCCCTATAAATTACAGACGAAGGTCAGATTCAGAATGATCCAGTACATATTTCAGGTCATATAAAATATGTGCTGACTTGCCCAAGGCACGTAATGCTTCAGTGCCCATAGCTTTAAACTGATCATGGGCAACGGCCAGAATCACAGCATCATACTGATCCTGTTCCAGATTTGCGACTGGAGTAATTCCGTATTCATGTTGAGCTTCGCTTGCATCCACCCATGGGTCATACACATCGGCAGCAATATTGTATTCTGTCAGTTCATTGACAATATCAATAATTTTGGTATTACGAATATCCGGACAGTTTTCTTTAAAACTTAAGCCTAAAACCAGAACCTTGGCACCTTCGACCTGAATTTTTTTCTTGATCATGGCCTTGACCAGCTGGGTAACCACATACGCCCCCATGCCATCATTCAGACGACGACCTGCCAGAATAATTTCAGGGTGATAACCGATAGACTGTGCCTTATGGGTTAAATAGTAAGGATCAACCCCGATACAATGCCCACCCACTAAACCGGGACGGAATGGCAAAAAATTCCATTTGGTACCGGCAGCCTGCAATACTGCTTCGGTATCAATTTCCATTTTGTTAAAGATCACGGCCAGTTCATTAATCAAAGCAATATTGACATCACGCTGGGTATTTTCAATCACTTTTGCTGCTTCAGCCACTTTAATACTAGTCGCTTTATGGGTACCTGCTTCAATCACCAGGTTATATACCTGATCGACAAACTCAGCGACTTCAGGGGTAGAACCTGAAGTAATTTTCAGAATATTGGTCACGCGGTGCAGTTTATCGCCTGGGTTAATCCGCTCCGGACTATAACCGGCAAAAAAGTCCTGATTGAACTTCAGGCCTGATACCTGTTCCAGAACTGGAATACAGGTTTCTTCGGTCGCACCTGGATATACCGTAGACTCATACACCACCACATCGCCTTTTTTCAGCACTTGGCCAATGCTGGTTGAAGCTTTAACAAGCGGAGTTAAATCTGGCTGTTTAAACTCGTCAATGGGTGTCGGTACAGTGACAATAAAAAAGTTACAGCTTTTTAAGTCTTCTAAATTTGCTGAATAACTCAGCTGATTTGCCTGTTTGAGTTCTTCTTTCGATACTTCTAAAGTATGGTCTTGGCCACTTTTAAGTTCATCAATTCTTTTTTGATAGATATCAAAACCAATTACAGGTACTTTTTTCCCAAATTCAACCGCAAGTGGTAAGCCTACATAACCTAACCCAATCACCGCAATTTTTAAATCTGCAATAGATAGCATTTTAACGCCTTATTTATGTACTGTACTTATGAAGATTAAATCTTTCGGCAGGCATACTAGCAGAAAACTATGAAATTTCTATTATGATTTGTGCTCAAATCCTCTCAAAAACAGCGTGGCGTATATTTTTTGTAAAAATTAATTATTTTATTTGTAACTATTAGGGCGTGTCCTCATTTGAAAAATTGGTTTTAAATACTTAAAATCCTCCTTTAAGCTCTTTTGATTTCTATATTTTTTCAATGGCACGTACTCTTCTCACCGATGATATCTGGCAGCAAATTCAAG
>NZ_VPEU01000085.1:0-4885 GCF_013416975.1 Acinetobacter sp. YH18001
ATGAATTTAGTTGTGAGATTATTGAACTTAAAGTTCCGCGCTTAGACGAACAGCGTCATTTACTGCTATTAAAACGTATTTAAGAATTTTAAAGGGATTGGGGGCAACATGGATCGAGCTTGATGAACAAGCACATGCTTATGATGCAGAGGGTAAGCAGGTAATAAAAGTTCGTGATACGGATTTAGGCAAATTTTTACCACAGTTTGCAGTGAGTTATAGCCCGGTAGAGTCAACAACTCTGTATGCCTCTTATGCCAAAGGTTTGTCAGATGGAAAGACAGCGCCTTGGTTTGCAGAGAATGCTGCTGAAACTCTAGCGCCGATCTATTCAGAGCAATATGAAATTGGCCTAAAACAACAGATCAAGCAGTTTTTATTGACTGCCTCGCTATTTGATTTACGCCAAGACAACCAATATAGCAAGCCGATTTCAGGACTTCGCTATTTTGTTGCGGAAGGCGAACAACATAGTCAGGGTCTGGAGCTCGGACTGAATGGTGCATTAACCGATCATCTGGCCTTAACTTCATCTTTAGCCTTGACTAAAGCCCGTTTAGAAAATGTAGAAGCGGTTGAATATGGCAATCATCAGGCGCAAAACGTGCCAAAAGTTCGTTTCGCAACACATCTTCGCTATAACGTACCGAGCATTGCAGGTTTCACTGTTCTGGCAGGTGGTCAATACAGTTCCAGCAAATATGCTAACAAAGAGGGTGCTGCGAAAGTCGCAGGTTATAGTGTGGTTGATTTAGGCGCTGCTTATCAATTTAAGCTAAATACGACCGATGCATTGCTACGCTTGAATATTAATAATCTGTTCAACAAGAAATACTGGCGTGATGCAGGTGAATTTTTGGGTGACGATTATTTATTCTTGGGTTCGCCGCGTACAGCAACCTTGTCATTCAATCTGAACTTCTAAATTGGCTGCTTAATCAGGTTATATTGCTATGGAAAATATAGAAATTGCAGCGTTCATTTTAAATGTTTTAGGTGTCTGGTTGACGTCTAAACAATATAAAGCCTGCTGGGTAGTGAATATTGTCGCTGTATTTCTGTATATCATTATTTTTTATCGTGTCAATTTATTTGCAGACGCAGCATTACAAGCCGTATTTATCTTGATGCAACTCTATGGCTGGTATAGCTGGTCGAAGAAAGATCAAGACCAGGATCTGACTGTACAGATTGGCTATTTGAATAAAAAAATCTGGGTATATAGCCTGATTGTGGGTATTGTCGCTGGTCTGGTGATTGGTGCCTTATTTGCTCATTTCACCGCAGCGTCACTACCTTGGTTGGACTCCATGTTAGCCTCTTTTAGCTTGGTGGCAAGTTATTGGGCGGCAAAAAAATATATTGAAAGCTGGGGCTTGTGGTGTGTTCTAGATGTGATTTATGTCGGTATGTACACCCATAAATCATTGTATTTAACAGCCGTACTCTATTTTCTCTTTATTCTTCTTGCACTGAATGGCTGGAGAATGTGGCGAAATCTTTATAGAGTGAAATTATCTTGAAATGACACTATTGCAAATAGAAATTTGAGGTGATGCTCTTTCCTTTAAAAAAAGTGTTTATAGACTAAAAACTTTATTTGAATTGGCCGCAGCTTGAAGATGTTGCTGATATTTTGTGAAAGCTAGCTACCATACATTCAAAGCGAACCGAAGTTCGCTTTGAATGTATTTCACTTCTTAAAAGAACCCGGCTGGTTTGGTCGAATAGCTCACTAACAGATTTTTGGTTTGTTGATAATGATCCAGCATCATTCTGTGATTCTCACGACCAATGCCGGATTTTTTATAGCCACCGAAAGCCGCATGCGCAGGGTAGATGTGATAACAGTTGGTCCAGACCCGACCGGCCTGAATGGCACGGCCAGCACGGTAGGAAGTATGCGCTGAGCGTGACCAGACCCCGGCACCGAGTCCGTAAATCGTATCGTTGGCGATCTTGATCGCATCATCAAAGTCTTTAAAGGTGGTCACAGCCAATACAGGCCCGAAGATTTCATCCTGGAAGGTCTTCATGTCATTGGTGCCTTTAAAGATAGTCGGCTCAATATAGAAACCTTGACCCACTTCCTGACGTGCTTCACCACCAGTCAGGATCTGTGCGCCTTCTTCACGACCAGTGGCAATACAGCCCAGAATCTTGTCCTGCTGTTCCTGTGAGGCTTGCGCGCCAATCATGGTGTCAGTATCCAGCGGATGCCCGGTTTTAATCCGTTTCACCCGTTCAACGGCACGCGCCAGAAATTCGTCAGCAATACTTTCCTGGATCAGCGCACGCGATGGACAGGTGCAGATTTCACCCTGGTTCAGGGCAAACATGGCAAAACCTTCCAGCGCTTTGTCCAGATAATCGTCTTCCTGATCCATGATGTCGGCAAAGAACAGATTCGGTGATTTACCCCCCAGTTCCAGCGTCACCGGAATAATATTTTCGGTGGCATATTGCATGATCATCTGACCGACGGCGGTGGAACCGGTAAAGGCAATCTTGGCAATGCGTGGGTTGGTGGCTAGCGGGCGACCGACTTCAACCCCATAACCATTGACGATATTCAGGACACCCGGTGGCAAAATATCCTGAATCAGTTCAGCCAGCACCAGAATGCTGACCGGAGTCTGTTCTGCAGGTTTCAACACAATGCAGTTGCCCGCAGCCAGGGCAGGTGCCAGTTTCCAGACAGCCATCAGAATCGGAAAGTTCCACGGGATAATCTGACCCACGACGCCCAACGGCTCATGAAAATGATAAGCAATCGTATCTTCATCAATTTCGGAAATGCCGCCTTCCTGCGCACGAATACAGCCGGCAAAATAACGGAAATGGTCAATAGCCAGCGGAATATCGGCAGCCAGCGTTTCACGGATCGGTTTGCCATTGTCCCAGGTTTCTGCCACAGCCAGAAGTTCCAGATTTTGTTCCAGACGATCGGCAATTTTCAACAGAATATTGGAGCGGGTGGTCGGCGATGCTCTGTTCCATTGTTCTTTGGCTTTGTGCGCTGCATCCAGGGCCAATTCAATGTCTTCTACAGAAGAACGCGGAACCTTGGTAAAGACTTTGCCATCTACCGGAGAGATGTTGTCAAAGTATTCACCTTTGACCGGAGCGACCCATTCGCCGCCAATAAAATTCTCGTATTGTGCTTTAAAATGAACTTTTGAACCAGGTTGATTAGGATTGACGTAACGCATATGTATTTCCTTTGCTTATTTTCGTATGGCAAAACCGCTTCTACAGCTTTGGTATAAGGTACTTCTGCATCTTATTTGATTAATATAACTGGTATAAGGTTGGAAAAAGGTTGGAGCTAGCATGTTCACGATATTTTCATCCATTTTAAAAAAATAACGATTACAGCGGATGTAAATCATGAATTGTTGTGAGAATAAGGAATGATGACAAAACAAGATTTGATGGAAAAAAGGCACAATACTGATCAGCTTCGGCAAAACAGCAGTTTGTCTCCCTTACATGCAGAACAGCTGGGACAGAGTATTGCCAGCTCCTGGCAACGTTCATCCTCGGCTGAAATCCCGAAGAATCGTTTAGCAGCACCGCTGACGGATTTAAAAAAGACCACTTCTTCCTCAACTTTAGCCCAAGCCCTGCAACATTGTGCTCAGGATTTAAAACATATTGCCGAGCAATCTTCTATGGTGCTGGCGGTCGGAGATATCGGCAGTACCATCATTTGGGCAGCTTCTAGCCCACAAATGCAAAGTGCCGCAGAAAGTGTACATTTTATTGAAGGTGGGCAATGGCGCGAAGAGCTGGTCGGAACCAATGCACTGGCACTCTCCTTAAAAACGCAACAATCCACCTGTGTCTTTTCCAGTGAACATTACATGTCCTCCATTCATGACTGGGTTTGTTATGCTGCACCGATTATCGATCCCTATTCAAAACAGATCTTAGGTGTCATTGATCTATCTACCACTTGGCAGAAGCATAACAGTTTGGCCCTGTTGGCTGCTGAGCGTTGCGCCACAATCATTCAATCTGCTTTGTTAGAATGCCAGAAGCAACGCCTGTTCATTCGGGCTTTTTCAGTACCCCAAATACTGTTTAATGGCAAGATGCTGGTTCTGACCCCTCGCCAGATTGAAATTTTGACCATTTTGGCCTTATGCCCGCAAGGCTTGAGTCTGGATACCTTGCATCAGGCCTTATATGGTGAACGCAAAGTTAGTATGGGCACCTTAAAAGCAGAAATGTCGCAGTTGCGCGATGTACTGGGGGGCATGTTAGGTTCTAGGCCTTACCGATTATTGGTACATGTAGAGGCCGATTTTTTACTTACCGAACAGTCTCTGGATGCTGGATATATTAATTCTGCCCTAAAATTATGTACTGGCGTATTTCTGGCTAAAACGGAAAGTCCATTTTTATGTGCCTGGCGAGATTGTCTGGAATCACGTCTAAGTAATGCCATTTTTAAAGCCAATGAAACTGACGTCCTGCTGAAACATGTATCGCATTTCCCTGAAGCGATTGATGCGGTGGAACGCCTGATTGAACTAATGCCCAAAACCCATCCCGTCCATCAAACTCTTTTAAAATATAAAGACCTTTAAAACGAATCCCTTCAGCGGTAGAAGGCTATATAGGAAAATCCTGGAATATTTAGCATCATCCCTATTCACAATAGATTTACTTGTCGATTTCATCTGAATCAGATCCTAAAATTTTATTAATCTGATGATTTTTCAGTGGCTATGCCATTTACTTGGCCGCTTGAGGGGACTCACTTCATCAAAATCAGCTACGATCATCTTCATTTCATATGAAGGACGTACAGTTTATTCCTCAGAGATTAAATATGATATTAGGATCATACGATGGGAAATTTTTTCTGGCTGGAACG
>NZ_VPEU01000086.1:0-4834 GCF_013416975.1 Acinetobacter sp. YH18001
TTTGACCTGAATATCCCGGTAGAAACGGTTCGGCGCTGGATGACTGCAAATGACCTTTGGATTCCGCGATCCAAACGTCTAAAACGCCCATACCAGCCACGCTATAACCGTGATTGCTTCGGTGAGCTGATCCAGATTGATGGCTCATATCATGACTGGTTCGAAGGACGCGCTGCTAAGTGCTGTTTATTGGTGTATATCGATGATGCTACCGGCAAGCTGTTGCATCTACGCTTTTGTGAGGCTGAAACGACCTTTGACTATATGCTTTCAACCCGAGCCTACATTGAGCAATACGGCAAGCCCTTGGCCTTTTATAGCGATAAACACTCGGTATTTAGAGTCAACCAGAAATCCAGGCAAGACAGCCAGATCACGCAATTTGGGCGGATTCTGAATGAGTTAAACATTGATATTATCTTCGCCAATTCACCCCAGGCCAAAGGTCGCGTAGAGCGAGCGAATAGAACCCTTCAGGACCGTTTGATCAAGGAGATGCGCCTGGAAGGCATCTGTTCGATTGCAGAAGCAAATGCCTGGTTGCCCTGCTTTATTGAGCAGTTCAATCAGAAGTTCGCCAAATGTGCGCGAAACTCAAAGAACCTGCATCGACCATTAACCGAATCTGATCTTGAACTGGATGATATTTTTACCTGGCAGGAACCGCGTAAGGTCACCAAGAACCTGACGATTACCTATGACAAATGTATTTATCTGCTTGAACCGACAGAGCTGAATCATAAGCTTGCTGGGCAATACATTTCATTTCTGGAGTATCCGGATGGCACTGTGGCCCTCATGCATGAAGGACGAAAGCTCAACTACAGCATCTTCAATAAATTGGCTGGGCTGCAGCAAAATGAGATTGTTGAGAATAAACGGTTAGGTTCAGTCCTGGCGCATATCCAGCAACAACATGAAGAATTGGAGAAACAGAATAAACGTTCCCGTGCCAAGAAAAGTATGCCGAGCCGTAAAGCTCAGAAAGCTGTTATTGGACAAAGAAATTTAAATCCTGTGCTTGACTCTTGTGGTTAAAAACAGGACATTTTAAATGGTTTATCGCATAGACATTTTAATTGGTGAATAACATAATTTTAAATAATAAAAAACCCCGGCATCCTGCCGGGGTTTTTTGTATTGGTTCGCTCGGTATAACTCCTGTCGTACCTTACTTTCCTTGTGCCTATCTCTTATTATTCTTCTCTGGAGCATCCTGCTCTCTATGTATCCATCATAGGAAACTGCAGCCAGGTCGTATAGGCGCAAAGGACCGGAATTAATGTGAGCATATACGTACAAGAGTGGCTAAAAACGCTCCAGCTTTTACCAAACTAGAAGAGTCATTCCTTAGTCATGACTAATATTTCGCATAACAGCCATTATATTAAATGGTGATTTTAATAAATCTATAATTAAAAAATTAATGATTTCTTACTCTATTATCTGAATTATGTTATAAAAAAATATTAAAAATAAATAATTTAAGAATGAATAAGTTTTGGATCCGATATCTATCAATAGTTCTAATTTGTATTTTGATAGTTTTTGTCCCAAATATGTATCACGATAAAAAAAGTCTTAATTCAAGGACTGATACACTATGTGGTGTGTATGTGGGAGATACAATATTCGAAAAAAGCCATAGAGTAACCATACCTTTTTTTCATATCCTTCTACCTGATGGAAAGACTGTTTCTTTCAGAAAAAACCTTTCTCTTTCTCAATACCTGTCATTTCTTCTTTGGGGAGATGATTTAAAAAGAATAAAATTAATTTTAGCTAATATGCGTATTGGGCAATCTTATTGTGTGGTTTTTAGTATTGATTACTATGAGGAAAATAGTCCAGCTCCTGTCCCATATCTAATTGGCATTAAAATAAAAGAATGAACATAACTGAAACAACAATTTGAACTTATGCATTCTTTAAGAATTCCGTAAGCATCCGCTGAACGCCATCGCCAAGTTTTAACGGGGTTCAGGTTTCCAGCGGTGAGGTAGTAATTCTTCTATTTGGGGCACTTTATGTGTTGGCAACCTTTTCAGCACATCACTTAAATAGGCATACGGATCCAAGCCATTCAGCTTTGCTGACTGGATTAAAGTCATGATATTGGCAGCTCGTTGACCACTGCGCAGCGAACCTGCAAATAGCCAGTTCTTACGCCCCAAGGCCCAGGGACGCATTTGGTTCTCTATCCAATTATTGTCAATGGGTAGATTGCCATCATCCAGATAGCGGCTTAAAGCAGTCCAACGTTTTAGGCTGTAATTGATCGCCCGGGCGGTTGGAGAACTCGATGGCACCGTCAGCTGATGTTGGTTGAGCCATTCATATAGTTGTTGCATGACCGGTTGACTATGCTGTTGTCGGTATTCGCAGCGGTCTTCCGCTGTACCATCCGTCTTTTTTCTTAATTCTGCTTCTATCGCATATAATTTCTGAATCAGCACTAATGCCTGTTCAGCGACCTGACTTTTCTTGGTCACATGTAGTTCATGGAATTTACGACGTGCATGTGCCATGCAGCCCACCTCAATGACCTGACCTGATCTAAAGCGTGCTTTATAACCACTGTAATCATCACAGACCAAATGACCCTGCCAGCCTTTCAGGAAGTCTTCAGCATGCTGGCCAGAACGGCTATCTTGAAAGTCATAGATCACTGCCTGAACTGGATTGTACTGTGTGCTGGCATAGGCCCAGACATAACCTTTTTTGGGCTTTTTCTCATTTTCACCCATCTGCATGACCGTCACCGGTGTTTCATCTGCATGGATCACCTGCTGTTGCAGTACCACCTGTTTTAAGGCATTGGCCAGAGGTTCCAGTTCCACCCCACAGCGGCCAATCCAGTCAGATAACGTTGATCTAGACAGATCAACACCTGCGCGTAGAAAGATTTGACGTTGACGGTACAAAGGCAAATGATCGGCATACTTTGACACCAGCACATGGCTAAGCAATTCAGGTGAAGCAATGCCTTTATCAATCACATAGGCTGGCATCGCTTGCTGAGTCAGAGTGTCACACTGATCACAGACCCATTTACCACGCACATGCTGTTCCTTATAGAACTGTGCCGGTCTGAAATTCAGTTTTTCACTGACATCTTCACCGATACGACGCAAGGTACAGCCACAACTGCATTGTGTTGATTCAGGTTCATGCTCAATACGGAGGGTGTGTAGATGATCTGGCAACAGCCGACGTTTAGGTTTGTTGACTGGGGCTTTCTGTGCAGCTGCATTGGTTTTATCTGCATTCAGTCGTTCCAGTTCCAGATCAACCGCTGCAATATCTTCTTCAACCGCTTCATCCCAGAGATGGATTTGTTTTGCGGTTAGATGTTCGTTTTTACTGCCGAATTTATGCTGTTTAAATAGTGCAAGCTCATGCTCGTATTTTTGATTGAGAATAGAAAGATGTTGAACTTTAGAATCTAATTGCTGATTGGTGACTTCAAGATGTTGAACTCTGGCATCTAATTGCTGATTTGATTGTTCCAGTTGTTGTTTAGATTGTGCCAGAGACTGATGCTGCATCGCCAACTGTCTGGTAAATTCCAGCAGTTGTTCATGGGTCAGTTGGCTTAAATCAGGCAGCGTATTCATGACCGCAGTATGCCTGAGGTCATGATGCAGAGGAAATAGAACGTTTGGAGAATAGCAGAATGGATGAGCCTGGTTTAGAGCATTGTTACCACTTGCTGCAGTCCGATTCTTTGCCAGGGCAAACCCTGGATCAGTGCCTGTAACTGCTCCGGGCTGATCGCCATACTTTCACCCTGGTGAACTTTAGCCCAGTGGAATTTCCCCTGTTCCAGCCGCCGGGCACACAGCCAGATACCCAGTCCATCATGCACCAGCACTTTCATACGATGGCCACGCTTATTACAGAACAGGTAAGCGCAATGCGGTTTGATGTAGCCAAAGGCTCTCAGCACCTGAGCCATGGCTGTATCCATCCCTGCACGCATGTCCATCGGCTGGGTAGACAACCAGATCTCATCAATACGAATCATTGAGTCAAACCCTGGATCAGCAACAGTAATTCAGTTACTGACTCCACCGGCCAGTCGATCTCGATCATCTGATCCCTTGCGGAACTTGGTGCCTCATGTAATGGAATCCTGATATGAGCGACAGCTTTCTTCTCTGGCACAGGTGGTAGAGGTGCTTCTTGTTTGACTGGAGTCGGGTGAAGAATGACCGGAAGAAAGTCAGTCTGTGGAATGGATGGGGTTTTTAATGCAGGGGGCATTGATCTGGACTGACGAATCCATTTATGTAGCAGATTGGCATTGATCTGATGTTGCATTGCTACCTTGGCCACTGATGTATCTGGCTGCTGGCATTGCTGAATAAGTTGATGTTTAAATTCAGCTGTGAAGGTTCGACGGGGCTTTTTTAGCGTTGGTGCACTGTCTATAACTGTCTTTAAATCCATAAATAGGTGTCCACTTAAATTTTAGTGGACACTATCGCGGTATTAATGAGTTAGAAAAAGTGGGGTTCAGCGGACGCTTACTTTCCAACAAATTCCTTATCTAAGAGTAACTCCCATACATAGAAAACTGTTGCTGAAATTACTTCTGGATCTTGTGGAATATACGACTCTAAACTATATCTCTCTTTTTTATCTCTAATGACAGTATTCCTTGCAGCCTTAAAGTAACCTCTAACATCACGAACAACCTCTGGTGCTTTATGATCAGGCGTTGCAATATAAGATGAATAGTGAAGTTTGGAAATTTGCCACCAAGTATTCCCCATCTTAGTAGAAAAAGCATTATGCATAGAGTTTCTTAGAGAAACCTCAATAATAGTAC
>NZ_VPEU01000087.1:0-4587 GCF_013416975.1 Acinetobacter sp. YH18001
AATCATTCTTTGGGCTGTGCGCTGGTATTGTAAATATGGCATTAGCTATCGTGAACGGCAGGAAATGCTGGCCGAACGGGGTGTGAATGTTGATCACACGACTATTTACCGTTGGGTTCAACGTTATACGAATCTAAAAATGGGAGCCTATAGCTCCCATTTTTATTGTTAAACGTTGAATCCTATATGTTTTCCTGTTGGAAGCTCTACATCAATACGGAGCTTCCCACCCATTGCCTCAACATACTTTTTCATGGTTGAAATCTTAAGATCATTGCCACGATTTTCTATTGCTGAAAGCGATGGCTGTTTTATTCCCAAAGTTTCAGCAAGCTCTTTTTGAGAAATTTCGAGTTCTTCACGAATAAGATGAAGCTGATTTTCTAGCAGTAATTCATCTGCCATTTTTTGAATACGGGCTTGGCTCTCTGGAGAGCGGCTAGCTAACAATTCTTGCAGAGTCTTAGCCATTAGATTTATCTCCTAGGGTGGTGAGATGAAGTTGGTATTGTTCATCTGCAATATCCAGCATGTCTTTATAAAAACGCTTTTTACCGCCTTTATCAGCAATACATAGAACAATAGCCTGTCGTAAGGGATCAAATGCGAAGAAAGCTCTTAAGGGTCTACCGCGATGTTGAACACGCAGTTCTTTCATATTGGTAAATTTAGACTCATACACAGTATCTACTAAAGGACGGCCTAAACTCGGTCCCTGCTGCTGTAGAACAACCAGGGCAGCTAGGACCTTCTCTTGTGTAGGTTCATCTTGCTGTTCAAGCCACTGATTAAATAGATCTGTCGTAATGACTGTCCACATACCACAACCAAAATATAGATTATAGTCTATATTTTAGGGGCATTATGTTTGTTTTGCAAATGAGAAAGGATAGGCAATAAAAAACCCCGGTATCCTGCCGGGGTTTTTTATTGTGCGATCTTTGGTAGGTGCTGCTCTACCTCACAATCCTAGTGTTAGAACTTATCATTGTTGTTTTTTGCTCCGGAACATCCTGTTCCTGTATGAATCTATCGTAGGGATATTCTAGCTATCCTGATAGCCGCAAAGAACTGGAATTTGAGTAAGCTAAAGCGTACAAAGTGCCTGAAATTTATCCACAAGAAATGGGGATAATTTTGAACATTCACGCATTGATAAAATTTAAAAAATCGCAAAATCGACTACTTTTTAAACAAATTTATTGGCAAGAACTATCAAAACCGCCTAAAAAAAAGCCGACTTGTTTCAAAATCGACTTTTTGCTGATTTCTTAGTCATGACTAAATTTTTAAGTTATTGATATTTAAATTAATATACAAGTGTTGTTATTCACCAATTAAAATGTCTATGCGATAAACCATTTAAAATGTCCTGTTTTTAACTGCAAGAGTCAAGCACAGGATTTAAATTTCTTTGTTCAATAACCGCTTTCTGAGCTTTACGACTCGGCATACTTTTCTTGAGACGGGAACGTTTATTTTGTTTTTCCAACTCTTCATGCTGTTGCTGGATATGCGCCAGAACCGAGCCTAATCTTTTATTCTCAACCACTTCATTCTGCTGTAGTCCAGCCAGTTTATTGAAGACACTATAGTTGATCTTCCGTCCTTCATGCATGATCGCCACAGTGCCATCCGGGTACTCCAGAAATGAAATGTATTGCCCAACAAGCTTATGATTCAGCTCTGTCGGTTCAAGCAGATAAATACACTTGTCATAGGTGATGGTGAGGTTCTTCGTGACCTTACGCGGTTCCTGCCAGGTGAATATATCCTCCAGCTCAGCATCAGACTCTGTTAGCGGACGATGTAAGTTCTTTGAATTTCGCGCACACTTGGCGAACTTCTGGTTGAAATGCTCAATAAAGCAGGGTAACCAGGCATTGGCTTCGGCAATTGAACTGATGCCTTCCAGACGCATCTCCTTGATCAAACGGTCTTGAAGGGTTCTATTCGCGCGTTCTACGCGACCTTTAGCCTGTGGTGAGTTGGCAAAGATAATATCAATGTTTAACTCATTCAGAATCCGGCCAAATTGCGTGATCTTGCTGTCCTGGCTCGATTTCTGGTTCACTCGGAAGACCGAATGTTTATCGCTATAAAAGGCCAGAGGCTTACCGTATTGTTCAATGTAGGCTCGGGTTGAAAGCATATAGTCGAAGGTCGTTTCTGCCTCACAGAAGCGCAGATGCAACAGCTTTCCAGTGGCATCATCGATATACACCAATAAACAGCACTTAGCAGCGCGTCCTTCGAACCAGTCATGATATGAGCCATCAATCTGGATCAGCTCACCGAAGCAATCACGGTTATAACGTGGCTGATATGGACGTTTAAGGCGCTTGGATCGCGGAATCCAGAGGTCATTTGCAGTCATCCAGCGCCGAAGCGTTTCTACCGGGATATTCAGGTCAAATATGCTGCTGAGCTTCTCATGGGCCAAGGTAGGTCCAAATCCCAGCAGATGTTCGGAAATAATGGAAAGACATTTTGATTTTAATAAATCATCATGGCGACGATGGCCAGGTTGACCACGGCTGGCATGCGCCATACCTGAAACACCATCTTGATTGAGCTTCTGTAATAACCGGGTAATTTGACGGGTTGAAAGATTAAGGATTTCAGCAGCACGGACTTGGGTAATACGATGATCTCGAACGTCTTGCAGAACAGCAAGACGTTGAATTTCTTTGTCAGACATAGTGATCAGCATCTATATTTCATATCCAGTCCATGATGTTTAAACCATCATAAACTAGACATTTTTATTGGTGAGAATATAGACATTTTGAATGGTGAGTAACAAGTGTACTTCGTATAAGCGCCATTATGTTAAATGGCCGGGTATTTAGATGAATAATAATGCTTTCAATTGGGTAAAGCTTGCAGAATCCTGCTGAATTTGTAATCCTTGCGCCCAAGGGTGTCTAGCTAAGCTGAGGCAGGTGTTTGTTGTAGTCGGGCCGCTACAATA
Organism: Acinetobacter sp. YH18001; assembly: GCF_013416975.1. Classification (NCBI taxonomy): domain Bacteria; kingdom Pseudomonadati; phylum Pseudomonadota; class Gammaproteobacteria; order Moraxellales; family Moraxellaceae; genus Acinetobacter; species Acinetobacter sp. YH18001. The sequence continues at coordinate 2,975 of NZ_VPEU01000087.1, forward strand.
TTGATAAAGAGCGCCTGTATGTTTAATTTCAAGATTTTTAATAAAGTCTCTACGGAAGTATTGACGATAAAAAATGACCTCGAGCTTAATTCCGAAATCCAATTAATTAATAAGTATAAAACTGCTCATTGTGAGAACTATCGAAAAGCAATTATTTTGATCTTTAAAGAACGTGGTTACACTAGAGCAGAAATAAGCCAATTATTCGAGACTTAAGCTCAAATGCTTTCCAATATTTCAGATTTAAGTAACTACAATCATATTAAAATCTAAGACATAGATCGTTATCTTTTTCAGAATCAATAACGGTTAATCAATATTTTAGTGTTCCTTTTCTATTTCTTGATCCTAACTTTTTATGATTTCTAATACTTATAGTTTTTTTACTATTTTCCTGATTTTCTTGCGTCTCGGACTAACTTCTTTTGGAGGTCCAGCTGCTCATTTAGGATATTTTCGTGAAGAATTTGTGATACGCAGACAGTGGTTTAGTGATAGTAGCTATGCAGACTTAGTTGCTCTTTGTCAATTTTTGCCTGGGCCTGCTAGCAGTCAAGTGGGAATTGCTATTGGTTTTTATCGTTCAGGTTATATGGGAGCGTTAGCAGCATGGGTTGGTTTTACATTACCTTCGGCAATTGTTTTGATTCTATTTGCAGTAGGATTAACTTATTACGACAATAGTCAACTTGCAGGTGTATTAGAGGGCTTAAAAATAGTTGCAGTTGCAGTTGTAATACAAGCCCTCTGGGGAATGGCTCGTAGTCTTTGTCCAGATCCTCCTCGTATTACGATTATGGCTTTTACAGCTTGCTTCGTCCTTCTTATTCCGTCAATTTGGGGACAAGTATTAGCAATTATTATTTCAGGGATGATTGGATTACTAGTATTTAAGCAAAATACTGTAATAACTCATAATTCATTACCTGTATCTATAACGACACGGGCTGGATGGTCTTGGTTAGCTATATTTTTCAGCTTATTAATTGGATTACCTTTCCTAAACGTTCTTTTTCCAAATCAAATAATTTCATTAATAGATGCTTTCTATCGTGCCGGATCTTTAGTTTTTGGAGGTGGGCATGTAGTTCTGCCTCTATTACAAAGTGAGATTGTTTCAACTGGATGGCTAAATAACGATACATTCCTAGCCGGATATAGTCTCGCTCAGGCAGTACCTGGTCCTCTATTCACATTTGCTGCATTTCTTGGTGCATCAATGGAAGGAAGCTTTTCGAATTGGATAATAGGCTTAATTTGTCTATTAGCTATTTTTATACCGTCTTTTCTTTTAGTATTTGGAATTCTACCATTTTGGGAGCGTATGCGTAATAATACACATATGAGAGCTGCATTATATTCTATCAATGCTGCGGTGGTAGGAATCTTATTAGCAGCTCTTTATCAGCCAATATGGACAAGTAGTATTTATAAATCTCAAAATTTCTGTATGGCATTAATAGCATTGATTGCTTTAATGTTTTGGAAACTGCCGTATTTTTTTTCTATTTTTTATCCTGTTTATTCATGATTGACTGTTTATCAAACTTAACAATAGGCGCTTGTATTACTTGTAAGCTTTCAATCTGAAGCTTTCCTATTGTCCAAATGAG
>NZ_VPEU01000088.1:0-4572 GCF_013416975.1 Acinetobacter sp. YH18001
TAAGCATTACTCACCCGTCCGCCGCTAGGTTAGGTAGCAAGCTACCTTTCCCCGCTCGACTTGCATGTGTTAAGCCTGCCGCCAGCGTTCAATCTGAGCCATGATCAAACTCTTCAGTTTAAAATCAATAGTACCTTTAAAGGGTACCAATCTTGGCTCATCAATTTTCTGACAAATATTTCTCAAATAAACTTCGAGTAATTTCTACCATCAATCAATGAAAATAATTTCGATCGATCAACCAGTAAAAATCCACACAAGTTGTTCTTCATAATCTCTTAATGATCTTTCTAACACCTCGTCAGTGCCAGAAGCTGGACTTCGATATACTTAACAACTCAGCAATTTGCTTCGTTCGTTTCCGTCTATCTCGTCGGTATGGGCTCATTATAGGGCAATTTCCTACAGGTGCAAGCGCTTTTAACTCACAGGAATCACGACTGTTTTATTTTTATGCACCAATTTGGTTCGTATTTATACAAAACATCATATAACTACATATTTTTAAAACAGAAATATGAATTAAATATTTCTGTTTTATTCTGTACCTAGTTTTTCACAACTGGCGCTTTAATGTTCACACTGTTGATCTTTACAGGCTTCACCGGCACATTTTGATGCATTCCATAGTTTCGAGTCGGTATTTTGGCAATCTGATCGACAATATCCATACCTTTAGTGACCTTACCGAAGACCGCATAGCCTGCATTTCGGGCAGAACGATCCAGAAAATCGTTATCGACCAGATTTACAAAGAATTGTGCTCGTGCAGAATCCGGCTGATTGGTACGCGCCATCGCTAAAGTACCGCGTTTATTTTGCAGACCATTCGATGATTCATTTTTAATTGGAGCTTGGGTATTGGCCTTTTCCTGCATGTTGCTATCAAAGCCCCCACCCTGCACCATAAAGCCGGGAATGACCCGGTGAAAGATAGTGTCCTTATAGAAGTTGCTCTTTACATAGTTTTCAAAGTTCTTTGCCGAGATCGGGGCTTGATCATTAAAGAGCTCAATTTCAATATTTCCCGATGAAGTTTTCATCTCAATAAGGGTATTGGCAGCAAAACCTGGCAGACTGATGGCAGTAAGGGCGATCGCATATAATGATTTCTTTAACATTTTTTAACTCATCTACTTAGAAGTAATGGTTGTGAATGACTGTATATTAATCTTTTATAACCCATAATGCAGTTGCCTGCCGACTAAAGACAAGAGAATAAGAATGAGCCATGCATTATTACAGGAGCAAAATATCCACCAGTTTCCGCCTTGGCATTTACAGGGCGAAGGTTTTATTTTGAATTACTGGCTAACACCCGGCTTTATTCAGCAAGCCAAGCAGTTCCGTATTGCCCCCTCCCCACTGGGTCGCGTGGTACAAGTATTATTGGTGCGTTATCATTCTTCACCCATTGGTCCTTATGATGAGTTACTGATTCTGGATCATCCTTTAATTAGTAAACGACGCCTCAGCTCGATTCCTAAAATTTATGTGTCTACTCATGAATCTGTCGTACACGGCCAGCATTTATGGGGTATTCCCAAAGAACATGCAGAATTTGAATGGCAGGAAAAAAATCAGGAAATATTGTGTCATATTCAGCATCAAAACCAGCGTATGACGATTCGACTCAAAAAAACCAAATCTGCGCGCAAGTTCTATATTAATAGTCATCATATTCCAGCCTCTATGCTCAAAATTCAGCAAGCCTGGAAAGGTCAGCGTTTTCAGTTCAGCCCACAATTCCGTGGTCATCTCTCCAAGCTGTCCCAAGTGGAATGGCAAAATATCAATAATATATTTCCAGATTTTTCTAAAGCCAAGTTGCTACAGAGCTTTTATGTACCCAAGTTTAATCTGATCTTCCCTGAAGCAAAGATTGCGACCAAGCCATAACAACTTATATCAAGCCAGGTATAAAAAAGGCATTTCCATGAGAAACACCTTTTTGTATGCACGTTTTGGATTTAGCTATGTTTATCCCAAAATTTGCGAAAATCTTTGCTGATCTCGATTACATATTTTTTAGCACGGCGGGAAATCGGGGTTAAATTGATAAAACCATGGGCCTGATCGATATAGTCATGATAATAAACACTTACCCCATTTTGACGTAATTTATGTGCATAAATAGAACCTTCATCATGCAAAACATCATGTTGTGCGGTAATCACATAGGCAGGCGGCAAGTTTTTCAATTGACCATAGGTGGGAGAAACCAATGGATCATCCAGTTCAATCTGGTGAGTTTGGGCATACATCAAGGTCACCAGATCAATATCCTGATCTGACAATACCAAGCCGTCTTTATAAGCATAAAAAGAGGGATGACGGCTTTTAAAATCAACCGCCGGATAAAGCAAGAGCTGGGCACGTGCTGCATAAGATTTGCCTGCACTACGCTGCGCCACCACTGCTGCCAGATTTCCACCTGCACTGTCTCCCGCCACCGCAATCCGGTTTTTATACACTTTCAGCTGTTTACTATGCTGATGTGCCCAGGCGAGGGCATCTTCACAGACCTGTACCATCTGCAAGGGACTAAATTCCGGTGTCAGCGGATAAGCCACACTCAGCACCTGTACTTTGGCATGCACTGCCAGAAGGCGACAGAACTCATCATGGCTGTCCAGACCACCCACCATAAATGCACCGCCATGATAAAAAATCACCATAGGCAACTTCTTTTGCGGTGCAGGATGATAATGCCGGGCAAAGATGCTGCCACTTTGCAAAGGCAGACGCAGCTCTTCTACCATTTTCACAGCAGTCGGTCTGGCCTGAATTGTTTTCATGCGCGCATCAAACGCCACCCGTGCCTGTGCGACATCTTCACTCAGAAAGCTGCCATGCCCCTGTTTAAGCTGAATCGCCATCAGGCATTTGACCATGGGGTCTAAATTAGGATAGTGATGAGGATAGTCCAAAGCCTTAACCAATGCGTCTTGTGCAATACCAGGTAAGCGATCCAGCATACGCGCTGCTGTGCCTTGCCCTTTTTCGATTACACTTTTCAGTACTGGATGATTCACAGTCATTATTTTTAGTCCTTATTCTCTTAATTCTTCATAGTTTCTACACGATTAGCGTTTCAGTGACCATATTCTTATATAAGTCTTAATATCTACGTACATATAGTTTTATCCAATACGTTAACCTGATTTATAAAAGATGTCATTGACCATTTAAATGGTATTTTTGACGTAGTTTTGCGAGCTTCAGTATATTTTTTATTTCAAGTTGGGAGAATGCCTATGGCTGGCAAAATTATAGCTCTGTCTCTGGCGACTGCATTTTTGGCTGTAGGCTGTGTTGCTTTCCCTGAAGATGGTGGCTACTACGATGGCCGTTATGATCAGCGTTCTGATCGCCGCTATGAACAGGATCGTCGTTATGATCGGCAACGCTGGGAATATGAACAGCAACGTAAACGTATTGAACTGGATCGACGTAAACAGGAAGTGCAGCGTCGTAACTGGGAACAGGACCGTAAAAGACAGTTAGAACAGGACCAACGTAAAAGCCAGCTGGAACGACAACGCCAGGAACAGCAGCGTAAAAACATGATGATCCAACGGCAAAAACAGGCTGAAACAGAACGTAATAAACGCCGCCTGGAGCAGGATCGTAAACGGATCACCGATCAGCGTGTCAGAAAAGCCCAGCAAAACCGTTCATCTAACCCACGCTGGAGCGATAATCGACGTCAACAGCAACAGCAGCGTCCACGCGATCGCCGTGATTAATACTTTGATTTCACTCTTTGTTAAAAAAGCCTGTAGCAGGCTTTTTTAATGGAAAATTTTATCTCAAGCTGATTGGATAAAAGCAGTATTTTTGCATGAAGGCCGGACTAAGCCGCCAAGCCATCATTTTTATCTTGATCAAATCAAGAATGCTCAATTTTAACAAAAAAAAGGCTTATCTTAGAGAAAAAGATAAGCCACGAAAACACATTTCAAAATAAGAAGAAACTACAGCGATAGAATCTGGAATAAATATTAATCAAAAGTTCATCTATTGAGAAATACTTTATTGCTTAGATATTAATCGCTTTTATGTCTAATAAATAATCAGGCAAAAAAAAGCCAAGTCTTGGGGGAACTCAGCTTAAAAAAAGTAACTTGAAATAAGGCAACAGCAACCGAGTTCGGCTCTCTCCTCTGAACAAGGTCGCTGTCTATGTCAGTATCATGCAATTTTTTTACTAATATTTAAAACAGATTAAAATTATTAAATTTATTTAAAAATACGATTATCAATTTTTTATATTTATTTTCAAATAATTCATGTTTTATTTTAAAGCTCAGACTGTCTATTCAGCGACGTATACAACAATGATCAGATGACTCCTTGATCATTTACTTCAATTTATCTCCGCCTATATCGCGGTAAAAGCCTGCCATCTGCTCGCTGTTTTATTCAGAATTTTGTATAAATCTTCTCTGTACACGACAAAAATAGATAACTCATTGAAATAATGTCACAATAATTGTTTTCTAACGACGAATACTATGACACATCTCAATGAGTTATATCTTATCTTAAACAAATCTCTAAAATGGAACA
>NZ_VPEU01000008.1:0-81582 GCF_013416975.1 Acinetobacter sp. YH18001
TTGAACTCAATCCCGATACTTTGAAAAGCTAAAAAGCAGAGCCTAAACTCTGCTTTGGGTCGATTTAGCTGACGTATTCAAAACTGTCATCATTGTCAGCTTCATCATTTTCAATCTGAATAAAAGGCAACATATTATGTGCCAAACGGGCTTTATTGCATTGATCATCGGCGATCTGTACTTCTTTGCAGGATGAACTGCGCAGCTCGTACATACCGCAACTGACCTGCTGGCCAATGGTGCCATCCAGTGCAATACAGCGTGGATTTTTTTGATTGGTTCCAGCCATACATGAATAAACTGCTGTTACAGGTTCCGTATAATGCTCAGGCATATGAATCCCTTCAGCCCAGTAAAACGAAACCCTGAAATAGGCGCAGCACGCCCCGCAGCTTAAACATGCATCTGGTGTTGGAACTTGAGATAACATTTCTTATAAGTTCTCATGATCAAAAAAAAGTTTTTTGGAGAAGAAATATAAAAAATGTTGTTTTTCTACACAAGAAAAATTTTATTTTTCTGTGAACTATTCAGGACAGGTAAAAACAGTTTCGTCCATCAGGTCGGTGCCACATTGCAGCGTTTCAATCCAGTCCAGAAACTGGGTGATCTGCTCTTTACCCATAAAAGGCGTGCCATGCTGCGGCACAATCATCTCGATATCCATGCCCCGCACCATGTTCACCCAAAGACGAATCACCTTGTTATTGCACATATAACGCTGATGAAAGCTTTTCATTTTTGGGATATGCGCAGCAAAGTTTTCCAATGGTTTGGCAGCATCATCGACCATCGATGCACCCATATCTCCCGAAAACAGGATCTTGGCAATCGGATCATAAAACTGGAAATTGCCCACCGAATGCAGAAAATGCGCTGGCACCGCCACGATATTGGCATTGCCCAGGGGAATGATCTGGCCGTGATCCGGGAGCTCGACCAGCCGATCCAGCCAGTTGCCTTTCATCCGGTCACTCATAAAGGCCGAGTTTAAATGTGGCAAAAAACGCGCCCAGAGCTTGGAAGCCACCACTTTGGCATCGGTATATACCAGCCAGCGTGGCATCGAAGTAATGATGTCAGGATCCTGATGCGAAGCCATGACATAATCCAGATTGGTCAACCGGGTGTATTTATTCAGTTCCATGGTTAGCGGAACATAGGTGAGATCACCACCCGGATCGAGTACCGCCGCCCGCTCGTTATCAATGATTAAAAACTGGTTTGCCTGAACGCCTTCACCTTTGACCAGACTGGTAAAACTGATGCATTTATGTGTCCCGTTATCAAACAGGACCTGCGATGTGGTGCGTTCAAAAACCATGTATATATTCCCCGATTTAAATTTAAAAGTGCTGTTTTATACCCATATAACATATAAGTATTTAGTTGAACTTACAATCAATAAAACTGGCCATATCACACTACTTATCAAAGTTTTAAGCTTATTTTAGGCATAAAAAATCCTGAGCTTTTAGCTCAGGATTCATGCAATTATTACTGTATTTTTAAAATAAATAATATTGAAGCAGAGTGGCGACACCAATCACCAGGAAAATGGCCGCGCCAATTTTATGAATCAGGCTGATCGGCAGCCTGTTCGCCAGTTTATCTCCTAGAAATACCGCAGGTGCATTGGCCAGCATCATCCCCAAAGTGGTACCGAGCATCACCCAGAATATACTATCGAAACGTGCTGCCAGCGCGACTGTGGCAATCTGGGTTTTATCGCCAATTTCTGCCAGAAAGAACAAAATGAAGGTCGCAGCAAATACCCCGAATTTTTGCCATTTATTGATACTGGCATTTTCATCTCCGAGTTCATCCGGAATCAGCATCCAGGCCGCCATCGCAATAAAACCAATCGACACAATCCACAGCAACACTTCCGGCCCAATCACCGTGGTGATCCATTGTCCCAATACCGCAGAAAGGCCATGGTTAATCAGCGTCGCCAATAAAATAGCAACTAAAATAGGAACGGGTTTGCGAAAACGTGCGGCAAGCAGCAAAGCCAGCAGTTGGGTTTTGTCACCCATTTCAGCCAGTGCCACGATTGCGGTCGACAGTAAGAATTCATACATGAGGTCTTTCTCTGGCTAGCATCCAATACCAATGACTCACCGCTCCTGCTAGCCAAAATCTGCAGAGTGGTAAATCAAAGGTCTTGCCAACAAAAGAAAGCTTCGAGAAGCTCATTTGGTTTTTTGCTATGATGACCATGTCCGGTTCAGGACAAATATGTTGACCATCACCCTTCTGCTTTGCGCAAAAGGCGGCTACTCCCCAATGAAGTGCGCCAAGTATAGAATCAAATCCATTATTTTTCAATGTGGCAAAAATAAACCCCGCCGAAGCAGGGTCTATGATTGAAATAATCTGATCAGATTAAATCAATAAAGTACGGATATCTTTGAGCAGCTGGGTCAGCTTGTTGGTGAAACGCGCAGCATCTGCACCATTAATCACACGGTGATCGTAGGATAATGAAAGCGGCAGCATCAAACGTGGATCAAAGCCTTCACCATTCCAGACGGGTTGCATGGTGGCAGGTGAAATTCCCAGAATTGCCACTTGCGGCCAGTTCACCAGCGGCGTAAATGCAGTACCACCAATTGAGCCCAGGCTGGTAATGGTAAAGTTCGCCCCTTGCAGATCTTTTGGCGACAATTTCTTGTCACGCGCTTTTTGACCCAAGCTTCCCAGCTCAGTGGCAATCTGTTTAATCGACTTCTGATCGGGATGACGCAATACCGGAACCGTTAAACCATCTGGCGTTGCCACCGCGATCCCCATATGGATCTCGTTACGTAGCAGGACTGACTTGCCATCATCGGCCAAGTGACCAGCAAACTCGCGCTCTTCTTTTAACAAGTGCGCAACTGCTTTGATGATGAAGGCCATAATGGTCAGGCTCAGGCCTTCTTTCTTGAAGTTGCCTTTCAGCTCATTACGCCACGCTTCCAGTTCAGTAATATCGGCTGCATCAAACTGGGTCACTTGCGGAATGAAATTATTCAGCGACAACTGCGGAATAGACACTTGTTGCAAACGCGTCAAGGCTTTTTCTTCCACACCACCAAAAGCACTGAAGTCTGGCAATTTTGGTAGACCTGCGGCTTGAGCAGCAGCGGCTACAGGAGCAGCCTGCGGCGCAGTTAGGCGCGCTTTGACATACGCTTTCAGATCTTCTTTCATCACCCGGGCATTGGAACCTGAAGCCTGAACTTCTGACAATACTACGCCCAGTTCACGTGCCAGTTTACGTACAGCAGGGCCGGCATAGACTTTCGAGTTGGCGATATTCTGCTCTTTGGTCAGCTTGTCGGCATTGTCAGAGGTCGCCACCGCTGGAGTAGAAGATGCAGCAGGTGCTGCTTTGGTGGTCTCTACTGGTGTAACAGCTGCTTTCGGTGCTTCCGCTTTAGCCGCAACAGGTGCAGCCTCTGCTTGCGCTTCAGCTTGAACTGTCATCAGTGCAATGCCTTCAGAGACATTTTGTCCCAGCTCAACATGAATGGCCTTGATTACCCCAGCAGTTGTGCTTGGCACTTCAACCGTGGCTTTGTCTGATTCCACCACGATGATGCTCTGGTCTTTTTCAACCGTATCACCGACAGAAACCAGAATTTCAGCCACAGCTGCTTTGTCTACACCCAGATCAGGCACCATCACTTCAACATCACCCGCAGGTGCTGCTGCAGCTTGAGCCACTGGCTCCGCTTTAGCATCTTGAACTGGCGCAGCTTCAGCTTTTGGCGCTTCTGCTGCAACAGTCGGGGTCGATCCTGAAGTTTTCACTTTTAGAATCACCACACCTTCTTTAATCGTGTCGCCTTCTTTAATGTCGATGGATTCCACCGTACCTGCAACCGTACTTGGCACTTCAACAGTCGCCTTGTCCGATTCCACCACCACGATGCTTTGATCCACCTCGATTTCATCACCGACAGAGACCAGAATTTCACCGACAGTGGCTTTCTCTACACCAATATCGGGGACTTGAACATCGACCACTTGTGAACTTGCTTGAGCCTCAGGCGCAGCAGAAACTTTTGGCTGATGTGATGCCAGTTCTTGCATGATTTCCTGATCAGGCAAAGACGTAGGTGTATTTTCTGAGGTTTTTTGTGAGGCATCTGCTTGCTGTGGCTCGACCACATCCGTACTGCCATCTTCAGCTTGCAGTTCAATCAGTACCGCGCCTTCAGTCACTTCATCACCCTGACTGACCAGAATGCTTTTCACCACCCCTGCTGAAGTGCTGGGCACTTCAACAGAGGCTTTATCGGATTCAAGCAACACGATGCTGTCATCAATCGCAATCGTATCACCGACTTTGACCAGAATTTCGGCCACGGTTGCCTGATCTACACCAATATCGGGAGTCGTAATTTGCATGCTTAGTTCTCCTCTTTGTAGTCAGCAACAGCATGTACAGATGGGGTGTCTTGCGGTGCCCAAGCCACCGGACGATCGGTATCCAGCTCAAACGTCGAGATCGCGTCTTTCACCAGGCGCGGATCAACTTCACCTTCATCTGCCAGTTTTTTCAGAGTTGCCACCACAATATGGGCAGCATCGACACCGAAGTAGCTACGTAAATTACCACGTGTATCTGAACGGCCATAACCATCGGTACCGAGTGCCACAAATGGGCGGCCATCTGGAAGATAGGCACGAATCTGTTCGCTATAGGCACGCATATGATCAGTTGCAGACACCACAATACCTTCGGTACCGCGTAGCTGTTTCGATATCCATGCTTCTTTCACATCCTCAGCCAGTGGATGCAGGCGGTTGTATTCTTCACATGCCATGCCGTCACGTGCCAGTTCATTGAAGCTGGTCACACTGTAGACATTCGAATGAATTTGATATTCCTCACGCAGAATCTTCGCCGCCTTGATCACTTCACGCAGGATTACACCTGAGCCCAGTAACTGAACAGTGGCTTTTTCATCTTCTTCCAGTAAGTACATACCACGCTTGATACCTTCTTCAACACCTTTTGGCATTTCCGGATGCTCGTAGTTTTCGTTCATTACGGTCAGGTAATAGAACACACGTTCCTGGTTCACATACATACGTTGTAAACCGTCATGTACGATCACCGCCAATTCATAACCGAAACATGGATCATAAGAGACACAGTTTGGAATGGTGTTGGCCAAGATGTGTGAATGACCATCCTGATGCTGTAAGCCTTCACCGTTCAGTGTAGTACGACCCGCAGTTGCACCCAGCAAGAAGCCTTGTGCCTGTGCATCGCCTGCTGCCCATGCAATATCACCGATACGCTGGAAACCAAACATCGAGTAATACATATACATTGGAATCATTGGCAGGTTATTGGTGGAATAACTGGTGCCTAATGCCGCCCATGCACTCATCGCACCGGCTTCGTTAATCCCTTCCTGCAACATGTGGCCGTCTTTGGCTTCACGGTAATGCATCAGCTGTTCTTGGTCTTCAGGAGTATATTTCTGGCCATGCGCGGCATAAATACCAAGCTGACGGAACATGCCTTCCAAACCAAAGGTACGCGCTTCATCTGGAACGATTGGTACAACACGGTCTTTAATCGCTTTCTCTTTAAGAAGTGCAGAGATTAAACGTACCATCACCATCGTGGTCGATTGTTCTTTACCATTTGAACCAGCCAAGACCGAATCAAATACTGAAAGTCCAGGAATCGCCAGCTGTTCGCTTTCCTTACGACGTGCAGGCAGGTAGCCACCTAGCGCTTCACGACGTGCCTTCATATATTTCAATTCAGGTGAATTTTCGCTTGGACGGTAGAACGGCACTTCTTCAAGCTGTTCATCGGTGAAAGGAAGGTTGAAACGGTCACGCACATATTTCAAAGAATTGATTTGCATCTTCTTGATTTGGTGCGTTTTGTTGACTGCTTCGATTTCCTCGGACAAACCATAACCTTTGACGGTTTTCGCCAGAATCACGGTCGGCTGACCTTTGGCCGTACATGCTTCGGCATAAGCAGCAAAGACTTTGTACGGGTCGTGGCCACCGCGGTTCAGATTATCAATATCTTCATCGCTTAAATCTTTAACCAGCTCTTTGGCTTCTGGATATTTACCGAAGAACTTTTCACGCGCGTAAGCACCACCTTTTACCTGGTAACGCTGGAAATCGCCATCGACTGCTTCTTCCATCACGGCTTTCAGTGCACCGGATTTATCTTTATCTAGTAGTGGATCCCAATGACGGCCCCACACAACTTTAATCACACGCCAGCCTGCGCCGCGGAATAGTGACTCAAGTTCCTGAATGATCTTGCCATTACCACGTACCGGACCATCCAGACGTTGCAAATTACAGTTCACCACCCAGATCAGGTTATCGAGCTTTTCGCGACCTGCTAAAGAAATTGCACCCAGACTTTCCGGCTCGTCCATCTCGCCATCGCCCAAATACGCCCAGACTTTACGATCTTCTTCTTTAATCAGACCACGGTTCATCAGGTACTTTTGAATATGTGCCTGATAAATCGACATGATTGGACCCAGACCCATCGATACGGTTGGGAACTGCCAGTAGTCCGGCATCAAATAAGGATGCGGATAAGATGGCAGACCTTTACCACCCACTTCACGACGGAAATTATTCAGATGCTCTTCAGTCAAACGGCCTTCTAAAAATGAACGCGCATAGATACCAGGTGCACAGTGACCCTGGTAATAGATCATGTCGCCGCCGAAGCTGTCGCTATTGGCGCGGAAGAAGTGGTTAAAGCCCACATCGTAAAGGGTTGCGGAAGAAGCAAAACTCGCCAGGTGACCACCGAGGTCATCACCGGTTTTATTCGCGCGCAATACCATTGCCAAGGCATTCCAGCGAACCAGCGCACGAATCCGGCGTTCCATATCCTGGTCGCCCGGCATTGCCGGTTGTTCTTCAACGGAAATCGTATTTAAGTAGGGAGTATTTAAACGCTGAATAGGAACATGCTTTGCAATTGCGCGTTGATAAAGTTTTTCTAACAAAAATGCTGCACGCTCGGTACCCATGTGTTGCAAAACAGAGTCAAATGCATCTTGCCATTCTTGGGTTTCTTGCGCGTCTGTATCGCCATAAAACGCCATAATCTACAGTTCCTAAAAGCCTAATTTAATGTCTTATATGTACCATATTTGAGACCTCAGCAGGTATGGCTCTGGCTGAATGCGATTTGGCAGTACTATTTAGGAACTAAATGATTGGTGACGTTTAATTACACAACATAACAAAAAATAGTCAATATAGGAGATTTATTATACATTCATTATAATAGTTGGTGATAATATCAGACTTAAAAGCGATTATCTGAAGAACCCTTCAATGTGGGTTGAAGAGCCTTAGCTTAATCGCTTTGAAATGCTTATTGGAGAGATGCTTATGTATAAAGAGCCTAATAGAAATTCAGGTCTATACTTAAGGTAACATGGCCAAATAAGTAGATGGGTTTTTACGTTGACCGTCTTTTACAACTTCATAATGCAAGTGTGGACCGGTACAGCGGCCAGTACAGCCAACGTTGGCAATATGATCACCTGCCTGTACCTGTTCTCCCACACGTGCAATAAGACGTGAAGCATGAGCATAACGTGTTAAATAGCCATTGCCATGATTGATTTCAACATATTGACCATAACCCGTACCCCAACCTGATTTGGTTACAATACCTGGGCCTGTGGCATAAATTGGTGTACCACTTGGCGCTGCAAGATCAAGACCTGAGTGATTTTCAGCACGGCCACCCATGGTACGACCACCGTAATTTGAACTTACGCGAGAATTGGGTAAGGGATGAGCGATCAGCCAGGAATAAGCACTATTTGCAGCAGCTCGATTAGATGAGGTATTTGCATACTTCTGTGCCAGCGTGCGATTGTTAAGCTCAACTGGCTTTTCACGTAGCTGGACATTCAATTTGGTTTGCGCTGGAATATCGATATCATCTGGATGAGTATATGCACCCTGTGCCAGAGTACGCGTCAATTGCTCGATACGATCTGTTGAACCATTTTCTTGATTTAGATTGACTAAATCTGCAAAGGCTACCGAAGCAGCTGAAACTGATAAAGAAAATGCCAACAAAATACGTCGCATATGCATAAAAAACCTCTCTAAACTGCTTTAATCGAGTTCCTTGAAGATCTCTATCCTTGATATCCACTAAAAGAAGCGCATAAGATTAAGACATAAACATGTAGGAATTATGTATGTCAGAACCTGTCAACGTTTTTCAACAAACCAGAAAACAGATAAAAACAGGAAACTTTTCGTTTCTCTCATCACAAGTTGCTGCCTGGCAGAAACTTACGAAACTCGTACAACCGCTATTGCCCCAACCGGAACGCTGGCAAGTTGTGTGCTATCAAAATGGTGTGTTAACGATTACCGGTGAAAACCAGGCCATGATCAGTCAATTGGCCTATCTTCAAAAGCAATACATTTCACAACTCTCTCAAATAAATGAATTAACAGATCTTACAAAACTTCAAGTTTGTTTGCGGAATCCTTCACAAACGCAACCTGTTGCAGCAACACCTGAAAGAGCCTTAAATGCAGAAACACAGGAATTACTTCGTGGTGCAGCTGACTTTATAAGCGACCCTAAGCTTAGCCAAGCTTTGCTACGTTTGGCAAGCAATAAAAAGTAACATAGCAATCAAATGTAATAAATTAGAAAAGCAGTATTATGCGACACATGTCACACTATTGACGCAATAACTAAAACATAAAGACACAAACACAATGACTTATGTCACATTCACATACATGATTGGACAATTGGCCTCGTCATCAAATGTTACAATTTCATAGCAGCTTGAATCACTTTTCACATTGCGCAACAGCTGATTATTCAAAGCATGTCCAGATTTATAACCATCAAATTTGGCAATGATCTGATGTCCAAGCAGATACAAATCCCCGACTGCATCCAAAATTTTATGGCGTACAAATTCATCAGAGAACCTTAGACCCTCTTCATTCACCACTCCGGTTTCATCCACACCAATGGCATTCTCCAAACTGGCTCCCAGTGCCAGATTATTGGCTTTGAGATAATCCAGATCTTTCATAAAACCAAAGGTACGTGCTTCACTAACCTCATAAACAAAAGTTTCAGTCGAGAAATCGATACTGGCGGACTGATGTTCTTTTTTAAAAGCAGGATGATCAAAATCAATGGTGAAATTCAGCTGGAAGCCATGGTGCGGACTAAAAATGGCACGCTTATCATCAATCAGTGCTTCAACCGGTTTAATAATCTTGACGAATTTTTTCGCAGCATCTAGTTCTTGCAGACCACCTTGCATGAGCAGATAGATAAACGGGCCTGCACTGCCATCCATAATCGGCACTTCAGAGGCAGAGACTTCGATAATCAGGTTATCAATTCCTAAACCGGCAATCGCACTCATGACATGTTCAATCGTACCGACTTTGGCATTTTCCTGAACCAGATTCGAGCACATGAAAGCTTCCTGAATCAGCATCGCATCGGCAGGAATGTCGACCGGCGGATTCAGGTCAATACGACGAAACACAATTCCCCCATCGGCATGGTGCGGCACAAAGTTAATCATGACTTTTTGCCCACTGTGAAGACCGATTCCGCTCGCTTTCACGATACGTTTCAGGGTACGTTGTTTCAACATGCTTCTTTCATCTGTTCATCAATAAAACCGCTATACGTTAGCATATTTGGCCATTGAGAAAAAACAAAAAGGTGGCTTAAAAGCCACCTTTCCTGTGTAATCATGGTAAACACATGATGTTACATGTTATTTACGCTGTTGATTCTTAAGATAATCCTGAATACTCATTGGCGTTGGACGCGGGCTCGAAACTGATGCTGCAGCATTCGCTGGCGTAGCGGTTTCATGCTGTTGGCGCTGAATCGCTGGTACATCGTCATCTTCTACCACAGCCTGTGAAGCTGCTGCTGGGCGCGTTGCCTGTACATTGGTACGTTTAGTCGGTTCAACTGAATCCGCTGCATGACGGGTTAAACCCGTTGCAATCACGGTCACACTGATTTCATCACGTGCATCCGGATCAAATACCGTACCGTAGAACACCTGACCTTCATCCAAATCGACAATCTGGTTAACAACATCGGTGATTTCTTCAATTTCACCGAAAGTGACATCATCGCCACCCGTTACGTTAATCAGAATACCTTTGGCATTCATGATGGTTACGTTATCGAGTAATGGGCTACGGATAGCCTGTTCAGCAGCCTGACGGGCACGATTTTCACCACGACCTAAACCAACACCCATCATGGCATAACCACGAGTACTCATCGCTGTTTTCAAATCGGCGAAGTCAAGGTTGATATGACCCGGACGTACCACAAGATCAAAAATACTGCGTACCGCATTCAGTAGCACATCATCCGCTTTTTTATAGGCATCTTTCATTGAAATATCACGGAAGACTTTCAATAAACGCTGATTTGGAATGATGATCAATGAGTCGACATGCTGCTCAAGCGCTTCAATGCCTTTTTCCGCAGATTGTAAACGGCGCTTGCCCTCAAAGTTGAATGGCGTCGTCACCACACCAACCGTCAGGATACCCATTTCTTTGGCAATTTCAGCAACCACTGGCGCAGCACCCGTTCCGGTACCACCGCCCATACCCGCAGTGACAAAGACCATATCGGTCCCTTCAAGCTGCTGGCGGATCAGTTCACGGCTTTCTTCTGCGGCAGTCTGACCCACTTGCGGATTGGCACCTGCACCCAGACCACGGGTACTTTGCTCACCCAGCTGAATTTTAAATTCGGCTTCCATGCGATCGAGTGCCTGCTTGTCCGTATTGGCACAAACAAACTTTACGCCCTGGATATCAGACTGCAACATGTGTTGTACAGCATTACCACCCGCACCGCCTACACCAAACACAGTGAAACGGGCTTGACCATTGCTATCGCTATGATCGTCTTCGAAAAATTCAAATGAGGCCATGACCTATAAAATTCCTAATTCATAATTGGCAGTCACTAAGCCCGTACACTGCCTTAATCTTAATAAAATTGTTTTTAAGAATGCTGCTCATGCGTTAACTTGTCAAGTACAAGCCCGATTAACTACATCTTCTCAACAATATTCACAATAAAAATCGACTTAAAAGATTGATTTCAAGGTGTCATTAAAGCCAGACCAAGCCCGCTTGACGCGCTGAGTTAACGATAATCGCTCTACATCATCCTGTTCTACAATCGTGTCTTGAGTATCACTCTGACTAAACATCAGCAAACCCGCGACCGTACTATATTGCGAACGGCGTAGCGCTGCCTGATGCTGTTCATCGGCATACACCTGCGTTGGTGGATTACCCAAATGAGCTGACACACCCAAGGTACGGCGTACAAAACTCACCATACCTTCAATATGACTGGCATCACCGGTCAGGACCACACCATGATACAAGCCCTGGATCGCGCCATTTTTCACCAGTTCATCACGCACCAATCCAAGAATCTCGTCATAACGCGCCATGATAATTTCGGTCAGCTCAATCCGGCTGATGGTTTGTGGCCCATCAATCCCCTGGAACTGAATCATATGGTCAGGCTTAACCACTTTCAGGTCTACACAGCCATACAGCAGTTTCAGGCGTTCAGCTTCTTCGGTCGTGGTCTGTAACACCGCCGCAATATCACGGGTCACATGCTCGCCACCACGCTGGAAGGTATGGGTTAAGGCCAGACGACCATCCACATACACCGCCACATTGGTGGTGCCGGCACCGATATCGACCAGACAGACGCCATATTCTTTTTCATCTTTGAGCAGACTGGCCTCAGCAGTTGCCAGACTTGAGACCACCATTTTCTCCACACCAATATTGGCGCCCTTGAGGGCACGGTCAATATTTTGCATGGTGCTAATCGGCAGCATCATCAGATGATAATGACCAGTCATGCTATGTGCAGACATTCGAATCGGATTCAGCACCCACTCTGATGAGTCATCCAGCTCGAAGCCCAAAGGCACAGCACTGACCAGATAATGGTCTGAAGTCAAATGACTGGCTTTGGCCAACTCCAGTGCACGAACCACTTCGCTGGTGGTAATCGCATGTTCGCTATTGTCGATCGAGGTTCGACCTGAAGCATAAAAGCTTTTTAATTCGGCACTTGGAATAGAAACCCAAGCAGAATGCACCCGACACTCCGCCATATCTTCTGCTTCTTGGACGGCATTTTTAATTGCGGTAATAACTTTATCGAGACTGACAATTTTCCCTTTACTCATGCCTCGGTTACGAGCGGTAGCCATACCAATCACTTGGATATTGTCTGGCGCGTGTACCTTGCCAATCAAAACTGAAACTTTGTGTGTCCCAATGTCAATCGCCACAACCGAGGGAACAGCTTCACTCATTATTCACTACTACCATTACATGTTTGTTAGATTTATGGCTTGAATGCCTCTATTTTTTAAAGCCGATCATTATGGCTTTACTGTTACATTATTCTCAACGCCCGTGTCATCAATGGTTACAATAAAATGCCCATTTACAATTTTAGGCGGAATTGAATTTTTCCACTGTATCGACAATCCATTGCGATAACGCAGGTCGATGGCCGAAATTTTAGACCAGACCGGTTTTAAGTCGCTTTGAGACAGATGGCTCAAGCGCTGTAATTTGCTCATGGTCTGATCTTTATCAACAATTATTCTTAAACCCGAATCAAACTGCATAAACCAGGTCATTCGCTCGGTGAGATAGAGTTCTTTTAGACGAATGCCGTGTGGCAAAAATAACTGATTAATTTCATTATAACGACGCATCATGGTTTCTGCATGGCTCGCCGGCCCATGTAGTAACGGTAATGCCTCATAATTCTTGGGTGTGACTTCGGTGAAAATGACACCACTGTCACTCAATAAACGTCCTGTGCCCCAACGTGCAATCGCATGATGTGGCATGATCCGTACCCGAATGCCATTTGGCCATGCTCGGGAAACCACCACCCGATCCACCCAGGACAGCTCCAGGGTACGATCTCGGATCGCTTCCAGATCCGAAGTAAAATAGTTTTCGGTCACAACCGGTGACACATATTGCATGACCTGACGCTGTTCAGCAGCCGAGCGGGTACCTAACACGCCCAGCTCTGCCACTTCGGTATTGGTCATGACTTTATATAAGCCCAATATTCCAAAGGCCAGCACCAGCACTGCAATACACAACAATAACCAGCCACCAAAATTGGACAGCTTTTCTTTGCGTGTCGGCGGCTTGTCGTGAATTGAGGTAATCGCAGCACGTTTACGGCGCATGGAAACAGGAAGTTGAGCCATATTTAGTGTGCCGACCCGGTCAGGGTCTGTTCCAGAATCGCAACACACAGGTCATCAAAACTATAACCGACTGCAGCTGCCGCTTTTGGCACCAAAGAATGACTGGTCATGCCCGGTACGGTATTCACTTCCAGCAGCCAGAAGTTGCCCTGTTCATCCTGCATGGCATCAATCCGGCCCCAACCGCTGGCACCGACTGCCTGAAATGCACGCAGACTCAGGGCTTTTAACTGTTGCTCTTCAGCTTCGGTCAAACCACATGGAATGCCATATTGCACATCATTACGGTTATATTTGGCTTCATAATCATAGAAAGCAACATCTTGAGGTGGTTCAAGACGAATCACAGGCAGCGCCTGACCATTTAAAACCACAATGGTGAATTCACGGCCGGTAATCCATTGTTCTGCCATCACCACGGCATCATGTTCAGTTGCCTTGGCAATTGCTTCTGCAAAGTCTTCAATTTTTTCAACCTTGCTCATGCCGATACTGGAACCTTCATGTACCGGTTTGATAATCAAAGGCAGGCCTAAAGAATTGACGATATCAGCTGCATCGGAATCTTTGGTAACAATACGATAAGGCGCTGTCGGCAATTCCGAACCCTGCCAGACCTGCTTGGTCTTGACCTTGTCCATGCCGATTGCAGAGCCTTGTACCCCCGTACCGGTATAGGGCACATTTAGCCATTCCAGTACACCCTGAATCTGACCGTCTTCACCACCACGACCATGCAATACAATGAAAGCACGGTCATAATTTACCAGTTCTGTGACACTACGTTGCTGCGGGTCAAAAGCTTCCGCATTGACCCCTGAACGCACTAATGCCTCAAGTACCGCCGTACCACTGTCTAGAGAAACCTCACGCTCTGCAGATTTACCACCAAGCAACACGGCAACTTTTCCGAATTTTGAAGCATTTGACACGTTTATATCCTTAAACTTTTTTCAATCTGGTCAATTCAATTCAGTCATGCAAGATGACTATTTTATATATAAGTGATTTTGCGCAAGTTCGACTGAGATTGCTCCAACATTACCTGCGCCCTGGGTTAATAACAAGTCATTTGCTTGCAATACTTTTCTCATGATCTGATTCAGATTACCGTCCACCGCATCGACCAGAATTGGCTCAACTTCGCCACGTAAACGAATGCTGCGGGCTAAAGTACGGCTGTCCGCCCCTACAATCGGTTTTTCACCGGCCGGATAAACATCCAGTAACAATAACTGGTCTACAGTAGAAAGCACTTCCACAAAATCATCAAAACAGTCACGGGTACGGCTATAACGGTGTGGCTGGAACATCATCACCAGGCGACGATCCGGATGACTCTGACGCGCGGCTTTAATGGTGGCTTCGACTTCTTTTGGATGATGACCATAATCATCCACCAGTTTTACATTACCACCCTCAATTTCAAATTCGCCCTGAACTTCGAAGCGACGGCCTACCCCACTGAAACCTTCCAGTGCACGGCAAATAGAAGCATCAGACACGCCTTCATCGGTCGCGACACCAATCGCAGCCAAGGCATTCAGGACATTATGCAAACCTGGCTGATTCACGGTTACACGTAATGGCTCACGCTCTTTACGCAATACGGTAAAGTGCGTTTGCATGCCGTCCTGATCGACATCTATCGCGCGAATGTCATTGTCTTCATTAAAACCGTAGGTCAGCACTGGACGTGCAATTCGTGGCATGATTTCACGAATATTGGCATCATCACCACAGACCACGGCCAGGCCATAAAATGGCAGTTTTTGCAGGAACTGGATAAAAGTATCTTTCAGCACATCGAAGCTACCGCCATAGGTATCCATATGGTCGGCATCGATATTGGTCACTACAGCAGCCATAGGTTCCAAGTGCAGGAAAGAGGCATCCGATTCATCGGCTTCTGCCACGATATAACGGCTGGCACCCAGAGCAGCATTCATACCGGTACGGTTCAGCAAACCGCCGATCACATAGGTTGGATCCATGTTTTCTTCTGCCAGCATACAGGTAAGCAGACTGGTGGTCGTGGTTTTGCCATGAGTACCGGCAACCGCAATACCATGACGGTAACGCATCAGCTCACCCAGCATTTCTGCACGGCGAACCACAGGAATACGACTTTCAATCGCGGTTTTAATTTCCGGGTTTTCCTTGTCAATCGCAGTAGACACCACGATCACATTGGCCCCTTTAATATTATTTGCAGTGTGCCCGATATAAACCTTGATCCCATTTTCTTCCAGCTGCGCCGTGGTATTGGATGCCTTGATATCTGAACCGGAAACTTTATAGCCCTGATTTTTCAATACTTCGGCAATACCACACATGCCTGCACCGCCAATGCCCACAAAATGAATGTGTTTGATACGGCGCATTTCCGGCACTTTAATTAATTTTTTCGCTTGTTCAGCTGGGGTTACTGGAGACATAGTTTACTCGAATGATAATTCTTGAATTAAACGGACCACATGTTGAGTCGCATCGGGTTGAGCCTGTCGACGTGCTTTTACCGCCATTTCCATTAATAGCTGGCGATTCAGCATCGGCTCTAATAAGGTTTTTAAACTTTCCGGGGTCATGCTGACCTGTGGGCAAATCTTTGCCGCATTAATCTTGGCCAGAAAGCCGGCATTGGCAGTCTGGTGATCATCCACCGCACTTGGAAGCGGTACAAAAATTGCAGCCACACCTGCCGTCGCAATTTCAGTCACCGTCAATGCGCCAGCACGACAGATCACCACATCGGCATCACTATAGGCTTTGGCCATATCTTCAATAAACGGCTGTACTTCGACGTGCAGATTTGCCGGAGCATTGGCATAACGTGCACGCGTCGCCTCAGCATGGTTTTGACCACACTGATGATAGACATTTAAAGGCACATTGAACTGTTTTAAGGCTTCAGGCACCCGTTCATTTAAGGCCTGCGCTCCCAAAGATCCACCTACGATTAAAATGCGTAAGGGTAATCCTGCTTTTTCACGCTCCTGATAACGCCAGGACGGATTTAAAATGTCACTAATTTCTTGGCGCACCGGATTGCCCGTGGTCACAATTTTATCCTGTGCGGGAAAGGTGTCCGGAAACGCCTGACACACCGTCTTGGCAACACGCGACAATTGGCTATTGGTAAAACCGGCCACCGCATTCTGCTCATGAACCAGCACCGGAATGCCTAGAATACGCGCAGCCAGACCACCCGGCCCTGCCACATAACCACCAAAGCCGGCTACGGCATCGACTTTTAGCTGCTTCATGTATTTCATGGCACTAAAAGTCGCTTTCATGATTTTAAAAGGGGCCAAGGCCTTACGTACAAAACCATTACCACGCACACCCTGAATATCAATTTGATAAACAGGAATATTCTGATTTTTTAATAAACGATTTTCCATGCCTGCAGGCGTAGCCAGCCAAGACACTTCAATCCCTTGTTGTTGTAAGTTTTTTGCAACGGCTAACGCTGGAAACACATGTCCACCCGTACCTGCGGCCATCATCATGACATGTTTAGGCTGTTTTTGCTGAGCGTCGGTCACGGTCTAATTCTTCAATTTAAAAAAGGGAACAGGAAATCTGATTTAAGTGGTCAATTGTAATCACAATTGTAGGGCCTTGAAAGTTTATTTACTTTATTTCAACAAGGCATTAATTGTTTTTTTCACGCAAACTTCAAGTTTAGACTCGTTTTATTTATAAGGTCTGCACTTTTCCTTCGACTTAAGTGACATAGCATATCAATTTTAAATAGTTTTCTCATTATATTATCAATAACTTTGCCACGAAGAGCGCTTTATTTACAGCGGTCTTCCGTTTTCTCCCGTTTACCTCCTCTCTTATCATTGGCCGATAATCTTAGGCTTAAATCCTATAAATTTTATAAAACTTTCATGTTATTCATATCTATATATGAATGATGCTTGATGTACAAGCAGATGCTTTAAATGGACTCAGTTCGGATAGATGTCAAAAATATCATGTCGTGATGTATGGATTATCTTGGCCGGTTATCTGGCTGCGATCCATGTCGGCAAACTTTCTGCGGTTATTCCCATTTTACAACAGGATTTAGGTCTCAGCTTTACGCAAGCCGGTTTTTCCCTGTCTCTGGTTCAAGGCGCGGGGATGCTGTTTGCCTTGTGTATTGGTGCATTGTCAGAAAAAGTCGGTTTAAAACGCTGCCTGATCTTGGCGTTGATCATTTTAGGCCTCAGCAGTATGGCAGGCCTCTGGATTCAGCATGTCGCGGCGTTGTATTTCTTCCGTTTTACTGAAGGGATCGGATTTTTAACTATCTCCTTATGTGCCCCTGCCATTCTCAAACGTATCAGCCGAGCTGAAACACTCAATTTTAAAATGGGACTCTGGAGTTCCTATATGGGGGTTGGTGTCAGTCTTGCTGTCTTTACCATTCCCATGTTGCTTGAATACCTGAACTGGCAAAGCATTTGGGCCATTTTAGGGAGTCTCTGTCTGCTCATTGCAGTGATGATTAAACGGTATTTATATCTTGAAGCGGTCACACCGGTACAGCCGAATCACCCGCAAGCCGGCACAGAAAATACCTCCTTCTGGCAAATTATTAAAGTGACCCTGACTCACCCACCGATTTTGTGTTTGGCCATTATTTTTGCCTGTTATACCAGTCAGTGGATAACCGTGACTGGATTCTTGCCTACCCTGTATGTCGAACATGGGATTGACTTAAAAGTCGCAGGGGCTCTGGTCTCGATGGTGGTGCTTGCCAATTTAGGCGGTACCTTTGGCGCAGGTATGTTGCTGCAAGGTGGCTGGAAACCCAAAACCCTGTTAAGCACAGGATTTATCGCCATGCTGTGCAGCAGCTTGCTGGCTTTTGCGGCAAGCTCTTGGCTGTTATTTGAATTACAGCTTGTGAGTGCCGTACTGTTTTCACTCATTGGCGGGATGATTCCGACCACAATTTTTGCGATTACCCTGCGCTATGCACCGCATGCCAATGCCGCAGCCGCCAGTGTCGGTCTGGTTTTACAGGTTTCAGCCTGTGGGCAATTCTTTGTACCTCCTCTGAGTGCGGCACTGATATCCACGACACAACAATGGGCCCATATCGCGACAGTCACAGCCTGTCTTTCTATCTCAGGGATATTGATGACGCTGCTTTTATTTAAGCGATATGCTTAATAAAAAAAAGCCTCAGATGAGGCTCTTTTTCTGTCTGGTTTAAACCTGCTGCGAACGGCCTGCCTCTAATACAGCAAACAGATCATCGGCAATTGAGGTTCCAAACTGGTCATCAATTTCACGGATACAGGTTGGGCTGGTTACATTAATTTCAGTGACATAATTACCAATTACATCCAGTCCTACAAAAACCAGACCTTTTTCTCTAAGATAAGGGCCTACTTTTGCCGCAATAGCGCGGTCATTTTCAGTCAGTGGACGTGCTTCTCCCAGACCGCCTGCCGCCAGATTGCCGCGCACTTCACCATTTTGTGGAATACGGGCCAAGCAATATGGTACTGGCTCGCCATTAATCATCAGGATACGTTTATCACCTTCGACAATTTCAGGAATATAACGCTGTGCCATAATCGGCTGGGTACCGTTATTGGTCAGCATTTCAATGGTTGAACCAATATTGATGCCATCCTGATACAGGCGGAAAATTCCAGTACCCCCCATGCCATCCAGCGGTTTCACAATCACATCGACCTGTTCTTTGAGAAACTCACGAATCAGGCTTTGCTGCGAAGTCACCAGTGTCGGAACTTGCAGATGCGGGAACTGGGTCGCAAACAGTTTTTCATTACAGTCACGCAGGCTTTGTGGCTTGTTAATAATCCATGCACCTTCGCGTTCTGCCTGCTCCAGAATATAAGTGGTGTAGACAAAATTCATATCAAAAGGTGGATCTTTACGCATTAACACCACATCATAAGCAGCGATGGATTCTTTCTTTTTTTCACCGAGTTCATAATAGTGATCGTAGTCTTCAAACACCTGTAGCGGCGCTATCAAACCAAAAGCTTTGCCCTGTTCAATATATAAATCTTGTTGTAATGCATAACCAAGCTCATGCCCACGGCGTGCTGCTGCCCAAAGCATGGCCATGGTCGAGTCTTTCTTCAGGTTTACATTTTCGATGGGATCCATCACAACAAGTACGCGCATGTGTCTCTGCTCTTTTTCAAAAAATGACTTAGCAAGGAGTATAGCTTGTGTGGATTCTTTTGTTTATGGTGATTTTGCATGACTTGTTCTGTATAGATTTTTAGATAAGTACTGAGGCAGATTGAGCTCAAAAGGAGGTTTGCCATGCAACAGGCAATTATCGGTTTTCATTTGGATGAAGAACAGCATTGGGTTGCAGAGCTGGCCTGCGGACATGGCCAGCATGTACGGCATACCCCGCCGTGGCAAAATCGGCCCTGGGTGATGACCGAGCAAGGTCGCAAAGAAAAGCTCGGCATGCTGCTGGATTGTAAAAAATGTGAAAAGTGCGAAACTGAAACCTGAACCTATAAAAGTGTGATGTAGCT
The DNA here is from genome assembly GCF_013416975.1 of Acinetobacter sp. YH18001. Lineage (NCBI taxonomy): Bacteria > Pseudomonadati > Pseudomonadota > Gammaproteobacteria > Moraxellales > Moraxellaceae > Acinetobacter > Acinetobacter sp. YH18001. The sequence goes on from NZ_VPEU01000008.1 coordinate 19,862, forward strand.
GACTAAAAATAATCTCGCACAGGATTTGCTAATTGCAGTCACTGCGTTTATGCTTTTATTGCTCAAACATGCAGCGTATTTTTTCAGGGTGGACTTTGCTCACACGGCTCGTCAAACAGATCTGGTTGGTGATGCTTATGGTTTTTGCCATAGGCTGGAGCAGTGTGTCTATTGCTTCTGCAACAACCATGCATTTGGTCATGTCGTCTGAACAGATGAGCAGCCATTGTCTGGATATGGTAAAAGCCTCCACCTCTCATGCTATGCATGAATCTGCGCATAACTCAGATCAAGACCTGACACAGGCTGACTGTTTTCCGGATACGCCACAGCACTCACAAGACTGTCTGGATTGCAGTACGATGGCCTGTCAAAGCCAGATGAGCGGCTTGCAAATTTCGGCCCCTGAACTGACAGTATTCGACCATCATTCTCTAGAAAGAACCCTCCTCCCAACTTATCATGCCAAACACCTTGCCGGTTATTGGCAGGAAATCCTGCGCCCACCCAAAACTTAATCCTGAATATTCAATTTTTTTATTCATTAAGGATTAAGTTATGTTGCTTAAAATCAGTCAAAGCCTGTGTCTGGGCTTCGGTCTCATCTCGTCGTCTGCCCTGTTTGCAGCCGTAAAAGAATATCATCTGGTCATTGATGAAAGCCCGATCAATCTCACCGGAAAGACGGTCAAGCGTATCACTGTAAACGGAAAATTCCCTGCACCCTTGCTGGAATTTGAAGAAGGTGATGATGCAGTCATTCATGTACAAAACAACCTGAAGAATCAAGATACCTCGCTGCACTGGCATGGCCTGCTCCTGCCCGGCCTAATGGATGGTGTCCCTGGATTTAATGGTTTTCAGGGTATCAAACCGAAGCAGTCTTTTACTTATCGTTTCAAGGTTCGTCAAAACGGTACCTATTGGTATCATGCGCATTCCAAAGGCCAGGAACAGGACGGCTTATATGGTGCCTTGGTGATTTATCCTAAAGCACAAACACCGATGCCTGAGCATGAAAAAACCGAGCGGGATTATGTGGTGATGCTGTCGGATTTTCATGAACAGGACAGCCAGCAGATTCAGAATAATTTAAAAAAATCGGCTGAATATTATCAGAATCAGCGTGAAACCGTGGGCGATGTACTCCAGCAGGTAAAACGTGACGGTCTCAAGGCCACCTGGTCAGATCGCAAAATGTGGAACCAGATGCGCATGTTGAAAACCGACCTGTCTGATGTCAGCGGTTATACCTTTTTAATCAATGGCAAAACCCCGCAACAGAACTGGAGCGGCCAATTTAAACCGAATGAAAAGGTTCGTCTGCGATTCATTAATGCCTCGGCCATGTCGTTTTTCGATGTACGTATTCCCCAGCTTAAAATGACCGTGGTTAGCGCCGATGGACAAGCTGTACAGCCGGTCGCTGTAGATGAGTTCCGTATCGGGACTGCTGAAACGTATGATGTGATTGTGGAACCAACTGCACCTCATTACCAGATTGAAGCCGAATCGATCGACCGTTCAGGCTTTGCCATTGGCAGCTTGCACAATGAGGCTGATCCAGCGACGCATCCGATTCAATTACCGACGCCACGTCCACGTGCCTTATTGACCATGGAAGATATGAGACATGGCGAACAGCATGACATGTCTCATACCGCACACAGCAGTCAGACCACGCAATCTGCAACAGATACGCCTAAACATGATGAGTATGCCCAGCACGCAGGTCACAGTGCTATACCCAAGACAAATCCGTCTCATCCACCGGTTGAGGGTTGGGCCAATATGTCTACGCCTGCAGGGCATAAAGCATTGCAATATCAAGACCTCAAAGCCCTGACGCCACAAACCGATACCCGAGCCGCAGAACGTGAACTGGTGATTCGTCTGGGTGGAACCATGGAACGTTATATCTGGACCATCAATGGTAAAAAATTCAGTGATGCCGAACCATTGCAGGTGCAATATGGCGAACGGATCCGTTTGAAATTTATCAATGACAGCATGATGGCGCATCCGATGCATTTACATGGCATGTTTATGCAGCTGGAAAATGGTCAATCTGCTGCACAGATGCCAAATAAACACACCGTGATTGTGCCACCTGGAAAAACGCTCACAACCTTATTAACGGCAGATGAACTGGGAGAATGGGCGATTCACTGCCATCTGCTCTATCACATGAGTGCCGGCATGATGAATAAGCTGATTGTGGCACATGTGAATGACGATCAAGCTTCTCATGCTTCGCCGCAACAAATGCCGTCAAAGCCAGCAGTGGATCAAGGAGAAAGCCATGCACATCACTAAGCTCTTTTTAAAATCGGTATTAAGCAGTGCACTGCTCGTGGCGAGTTTCGGTATATTGGCAGCGGATCATCAGGATCATCATCCTAGCAAAACCGCAGTACATCACAGCGCTCCTATTGCAGTGCCGGATCTACGCTCACATACCCAACAAGCTCGATCTTTATCTGATCAAGAATCTGTAGGGCACGAAAAACCTGTTGGCGCTACTGCGGAGCATGACCATCGGAAAGAACATGGTGCACAGATTTATAGCCAAGTCATTCTGGACCAGAAATGGCAAATCAATTCAGCTGGAAATGGCGCTTTTAAATCAGAGAATGAAGCCAGAATTGGTACTGATGAAAACAAGGTTTTTCTCAAGCTGCAGGCAGATAAATCTGAATCGAGTCAGGCTGACTATGCGGCCGAAATCCTGTATAGCCGTAATATTTCCAATTTCTGGGATGTACAAACCGGTTTGCGCTACCGTCAGGAAAATATAAGCCAGCATACAGCTTCCCTACAAAATGAACGTTTCGATGCAGTGCTTGGACTGCATGGCCTGGCCCCTTATTTTTTTGAAACCGATGCCTATCTCTATGTCGGTGAAGATGATTTTGTCGGATTCAAACTGGAAACAGAACGTGACCTGTTGCTGACTCAGAAACTGATTATGCAGCCCTTTATTGAACTGGATCTCATTTTCAATGATCAAGCTGCGAATGCGAAAAAATCTGGTCTGAGTCATGCGACATTAGGACTGGAAACCCGTTATGAGATCAGTAAAAAAGTCATGCCTTATCTGCAGGTTGGCTATGAATATAGCAAAGGAAACAAACAGGCTGTCTGGCAGCAGGCATCCGGCTCTGACCGGGTCTGGATCTATGCTTTAGGACTTAAAATGATGTTTTAAGGACGGATTATCATTTTTAAGATAAAAGGTAAGACCACGACGAAGTATGAAAAACCCATTCATACTTCGTCGGCTGTTATTAAATTGACTCAAGAGAAGGAGGCTGTGTATTGTCCAGAGAAAACATTGCTACTGCCTGCTCTCTGTTTCTATTCCTCACTCTGTTTATCATTACTTTTGGCAATCAAGGTGCCTAACATAATCATAAAGGTGATTACCCCACCAATCACCAGACTCATCAGCCCAATTTCAAGCATAAAGTCAAGATTCCCGACTTCCCGGTGACCCCAAAGGAAATGCAGACTCTTTCCAAAGATAAAGTTGATGGCATAGATAATCAAAAAACTCATTATGGTCGAAATCAGTAAAGTGACGATCAGGTTTTTCCAGATTTTACAGCCGACTAGCAGGATAATAATCGTTAGGCCTACAACTGCAATAATGGAGATTAATAAAACACAATTCCAGTAATCCATGAGACTCACTCTTATTCTGGTTTTAAATTAAAATTAAGAAATTCTTATAGTTAATTTTTCCATGTGTTTTTAATATAGGGGCCTTTGAATAGCTGAACAATGACCAGAACTATCTTAAACAAGCCAGCTACAAATTTACCCAATGTTATAAAATACATTCACTTAGAAAAATATTGCCGCGTACTGGTTCAGTTTGATTAACATAAAGTAACGTAAGTAAAATGTATGTTTGTTGTTTTGCTTGAGTAAATCTTTTATACAGTCAGTCATACTAAAAAAATTGACCAGCACATATTTAAAAAGAAAGATCCACGTATATTTATAAGAAAAATAAATAATAAATATAAAAAACTTGAATATTTGCTGATTTAGGTTATGCTGTACTCAACTAGAAAAAAGTGTTGTTTAGTTAAACTTCTTTAAGTACCGCAGTGTTATTTTATAATCCTCAGTTTTTTCAGATCTTTATTTCAATTCTTGTTGTTTTTCAAAGTTATCCATAGTCATTTCAATGGCTAAAATTATTAAAAATTTGATAGGTTATATTATGTCTACTACAGTTACCGGTACAGTGAAATGGTTTAACGAAACTAAAGGTTTTGGTTTTATTCAACAAGAATCAGGTCCTGACGTTTTTGCTCATTTTAAAGAAATTAGCAGTTCTGGCTTCAAAACATTGTTTGAAGGCCAACGCGTTTCTTTCAGCGTAGTTGAAGGTCAAAAAGGCCCGAACGCGATCAATATCGTTGCGCTATAATTTAGCCCAGCAATAAAAAAAGCACCTTAAGGTGCTTTTTTTGGCTCTAAAGATTAACAATCTTCAAAAGCGATCGGTTGGTGATGCTCTCTAAACCTATTCCAGTCATTTAAACCAGTAACTCACCTTATTTATTCTCCCCGCGCCTAAGCCTGTTACATCTGGGCCTGCATGAATCGCTAAAAATGAAAATCCCCCAGCATCCTGCCGGGGGATTTTCGTGTTGGTTCGCTGGGTATGACTCCTGTCTTACCTTACTTTCCTTGTATTTATCTCTTGTTATTCTTTTATGGAACATCCTGTTCCTGATGAATTCATCATAGGCAATGCAGCACAGCACGTATAGACGCAAACGGCTTGAACTCACGTAAGCAAATGCGTACAGAATCACTGAATATTATTGTCAATTTCCAGTATTTTAAACTGTATTCATCTACATCAAGATTGAAAGTCTTTAATATTAAAAATCTTTGAATTACAGCACTTTGACTTAGTTTTTTAAGTATTCACCCTGTATTTGCATGCTTAATTTCTACATCAATTGAACTTTAAAACAAAAAAGGAAGCTGTAGCTTCCTTTACGATAAGGATCACCGCTTAGATCCCGTATTTAACTCGATAATCTTCCATTTTAGCTAAAGCTTCTTGATCGCCCTTGGTTTCCAGATAGTCCATCAAATCTTTCATGGTAATTAAGGCATGTACAGGAATCTCGAGCTCTTGCTGCACTTCCTGAATGGCTGATAAATCGCCCTGACCTTTTTCCTGACGGTCAAGTGCAACCAAAACACCTGCGATTTGTGCACCGGCATTTTTCAAGATTGTCACGACTTCACGAATCGCTGTTCCTGCCGTGATCACGTCATCAATGATCCAGACTTTTTTACCTGCTACAGAAGCACCGACTAGCACGCCACCCTCGCCATGATCTTTGGCTTCTTTGCGGTTAAAACCCCAAGGCACACTCACCCCATGATTTTGTGATAGCGCCACAGCGGTCGCTGCCACAAAAGGAATACCTTTATATGCAGGACCAAAAACCACTTCCACATGGTCACATGCCGTTAATTTTGCTGCATAGCCAGAAGCCAGCAATGTTAAGGCTTCACCATCATTCAGCAGACCCGCATTAAAAAAATAGGGACTCACACGTCCCGATTTTAAAGTAAACTCACCAAATTTAAGCACACCGCGTGATAATGCGAGTTCGATAAAAGCTTGCGGGTTAAACTGAGCTGGCGTTGGCATGAGGTGCTCCTAAATCCATTAATTAAGGTAAGACTTGCGCATGATACCAAAGAGTAGCTATCCAGGTGATCAAAAAATTCTTCGTGTCGTTTCAATTAATGTCAACGGTTTACGCTCATCGGTGAGCAAAGGCCTATTGGAATGGATGGAACAGTCGGATGCCGATGTGATCTGTATGCAGGAAAGCCGGATCACCCATGTGCAGTGGACCGATAAATTTAAACCGGAAGGCTGGTATACTCATCTATTCCCTGCCGAACGTCCAGGTTATGCCGGTACCGCGATTTATAGCCGCCTGCCCTTCGTCTCTTTAACCGATGGTCTGGGCTTTGAACTGGCAGATTCGCAAGGCCGTTTTATTGCAGCCGAATTTGATTTAGGTTTGGAGCAAACGGCCCATATCTGTTCATTGTATCTACCTTCCGGCTCATCAGGCGATGAAGCACAAGCGCGTAAAGATCACTTTCTGGAAGAATATGCCAAAATCCTGAAACAATGGCGCGATGAAAATAAATCGGTGATTGTCTGCGGTGATTACAACATCGTGCATAAACGGATTGATATTAAAAACTGGTCCGGCAACCAGAAAGCTTCCGGCTGTTTACCACATGAGCGCGCCTGGCTAGATCATATCTATGATGAACTCGGTTATGTCGATACGTTCCGCGAAGTACGCAAAGAAGCTGAACTGTATTCCTGGTGGTCAAACCGCGGACAAGCCCGAGCCAAGAACGTCGGTTGGCGGATTGATTATCAGGCCTGCTCACCAGACTGGAAAGAGCGTACCGTCAATGCCTGGGTGTATAAGGAACAATGGTTTAGCGATCATGCCCCAGTGATCATCGACTACAAACTATAAAAAGATACCTATCAGTTGAGTGCACACCTATTCACTCAATTAAGGCTTATTGCTTACATGACATGACGTATTTTTTGGGTTTATCTCGATGTCATAACAGAGCATTATAGCCTCACGGCACAGGGACATGTCAGGATGACAATATAAGGACAGGACGCCGTAGGAAGAAAATAAAACAAACTAAAACATTTAGCTTGTTTTTCATGGATGTGACAATGGACGTTGAATTGAGACCCGCATGATCAGGATGATTAAATGCGGGTTTTCTATTTCCACTGCCTAAAATTATTATTTTTTTTATTGTTGTTTTTCTGGTTAATCATTTTAAAGCGCATTGATGTCATTTTGATGACGATTCTGCCTCCCTATTTTAAATTGTTTTCTAATCATTCTATTTTGCATGGTCGACTGCTGCGAATTTGGTTAAGCTAGGCCATGATTTAAGATGTGTTAGATGGCGAATATGTTAAAAATTTACGGGATTAAAAACTGCAATTCGATGAAAAAAGCTTTTGACCTACTGACTGAGCTGGGGTTGAGCTATGAATTTCATGACTATAAGAAACAGGGCATCGATGCTGATACCATTAAAGTCTGGCTGAATGCGCTGGGTCAGGATGTGGTATTAAATAAAAAAGGAACCACATGGCGCAAACTGACTGAAGAACAGCAGCAAACGGCGCTGTCCAGTGAAGATGCTTTAATTGCCGCATTAAGCACTCATACCAGTTTAATTAAACGTCCGATCTTGGCCACGCCCACAGGTTTTATTGCCGGTTTTGATGACGCGGCTTATCGCACCTTAAGTAATTAATTATTATTCTAAATAATCCATACAAAAAAGCCTGACAGCAGTCAGGCTTTTATCTTTCTATCGAACTGGATTAGTTTGCACGAACCCAAGTCTGGTTACGGCCTAATGCTGCCACACCAATAAAGCCACGAAGCTCAAGTTTCTTGCCACCATCTGCCAGTTGGCCTTTTAGTTTGTAAGTTTTACCAGATTGCGGATCCAGAATTGAACCACTGTCATAGCTGGTACCACCTGAATTCTTAAGACCTTTCACAATGGTCAAGCCTTTGAGTGACTTGTTCTTGTACGGACCTTCACACTTGGTACAGGCATTTTCTTCACCTGGTGTTAACACAGATTGAATACTTGCTGACAGCGTACCGTTCTTTTGTTCAGTAAATTTAACCATGGCCTTAGGCTGCTTGGTTTTATCATCAATGGTTTTCCAAACCGTGCCATTTAAAGGATCTGCGGCATTTGCCAGTACAGATAAGCCTAGTAGTCCTAACATAAGCGCTATTTTTTTCATTTTTCTTCATTTCCTTAGTCTGAAAATAGACCTCTGTAGTATTAAAAAGTCACAACAATTTTTCAATTTTTAGCTGTGACTATTTAGTGTAACCTTGTAAATATGGTTGGTAAATAATCTACATGATCAATAAAAGCACAAAAAGATGGAAGGAAAATGAAGATAAGCCCGTTAACAAAACAATTAATTACAGAAAGCATCTTAAAGACAGTCATTCGTGCCCCGAGCAGATTCAATCTTCCACCAAGTTCAATGCGCATTGCACTGGAGCAGATGTGCAAACTCTTTCCACAAGACAAAACCGTACAGATTCGTTCGCTACGTCTGGCGGGTCTGCGCGCAGAGGAAATTAAGCCGCAGCAAGAGTCGACCCAGCTGATTTTTCATATTCATGGCGGGGCATTTTATTTAGGCTCTTTAAATACCCATCGTGCCTTTATGACTCAAATTGCGGCTCGAACCCAGATGCAGGTACTGCATGTAGATTATCCGCTGTCACCGGAATCTGCCTATCCAGAGGCCTTGGAAGCCTTGTTTGATGTGTATAACTTATTGCTCGATCAAGGCGTTCAGGCCAAAGATATCATCCTGTCCGGTGATTCTTGTGGGGCCAATCTGGCGCTGGCCTTGGCGCTCAAATTACAAAAAGAAAACCTCCCACAAGTGAGTGGTTTGATTCTGTTGTCTCCTTTGCTGGATTTGACCATGACCAGTGAATCGTTGCGCTATAACCAGAAACATGATGCCCTGCTGTCTCTGGAAACAGTTGAAACTGGCATTGAATATTATGTCCCGCGTGCCATCGATCGGGGTGATCCGGAAGTTTCGCCCTTTTTCGCCGATTTAAGCGGCTTGCCCCCAACTCATATTCAGGTCGGTTCCAAGGAAATTCTACTGGATGATGCCAGTCGTTTTAAGGAAAAAGCCGAACAGGCGGGTGTCGATGTGGAATTTAAACTGTATACCGGCATGTGGCATAACTTTCAGATGTTCAGTGCCTGGTTTGAGGAAGCCCAACAGGCGCTGAGCGATCTGGCAGCCTTCGCGCACCGTCTGGATCGAGATTAATCACTGTTCACCCATATAAAAAAGGCCAGCATAGGCTGACCTTTTGAGTTGTTTTTGGATATTTAGATGGCTTGAACCTGCTGCAATGCCGTCTCTAAGGCTTGTGCCTTGATCGTTTCGCCCATGTTCACGCCTTCCGCACGAATCACTTCAATATCGGTTACGCCGGTAAAGTTAAACACGGTTTTCAAAAAAGCTTCCTGAAAATCGGCAGGACTTTGCTCCCCATAAACTCCGCCACGGCTGCTGGCAATATATACTTTTTTATTGCCCGCCAGACCGACAGGGCCTTGTTCGGTATATTTAAACGTACGTCCCGCCACACAGATCCGGTCAATCCAGGCTTTTAAGGTCGATGGTAAGCCAAAGTTATACATGGCCGCGCCAATCACCACGATATCTGCCTGTAAATACTGTTGCAGGATGTCTTCGCCTAATGCAGTCTGTTCTGCATTCTGACCCATTAAAATTTCAGCCGTGAGATGTGGAATCGGCTGCGCAGCAAGATCGAGATATTCAAGCTCGATGGCCTGAGCATGTTTTTGTTGTAACTGACTTACCAACGCCTGAGTCAGCTGACGCGAAATAGAGGCATCGCCTAAAATACTGGAATCAATCTGTAAAACTTTCATGGCTTCGCTCTCATCTATGGGGCTATCTAACTAATGCAGCCATTTTAAGGCTTAGGTTGCATGAAATAATTAGCACAGATAAAACACATCATTCTGAATTTAGAACAAAACCAGCTTTAATATTAGAAATTCCTATTTTGCAGACGCATTAAATATTGTGGTTTATCAAGCGTTAAAACTTATGTTATCTTATGTAAATAAAGCTATAAACAGTCAATAAATCTTAAAAAGTTGCCATAATAATTTAAGTCAGACCGACAACATGAAGCGAATATCGCCTGTATTACAAAAAATAATCAAACACAGAATCACGAAATATCTGGTCGAAGATGAAGTCGTGATGAACTGGAGTATTCTCAAAAAGTGCATCCTGATGCTAACTTTGGGCTGCGGCGTACATCTGACCTGGCTCGGTTGGGATATCTTTGTTTTATTCAATCCAGAGTATTGGCAATATGTTCAGTTAGAACGGGTTCATACCCAAGTTATCCTGAACAGCAGCTTTTTAGTGATTTTATTGGCACTGATTTATCCCTGTTATAAATTTCAGGGCAATCCTCTGGTGGAACGTTATTTGCCCTATCTGGCAGTCGGTACTTTTGTGATTTCGCTGTGCCGTGATGCCTATGTCGTGGGGGTGATCAGTCCTGTGGCCACCACATCCTATGTCTGTTTAATTATGGTGGGACTGGTGCTGTTTCATCGCAGGCTGGTTTATAGCATGCTGATTCCAGCCTCGCTCTTTTTAGGCGGTTGCGCTTATTTGAGCTTCAGTCAGCAATTGCCTTATTCTCCTTTATTCAACATTCAGGACAAACATTTTTATAATGCTTTCTGGCTGTTTTCAATGCTGTATTTCATTGTCCCAATTTTAGCTGTATGCATGGTGTTATTTGAAATTTTACTCAGCCAATGGCGTCATCGTGAAGAACTCATCAAGCAGCTCAGTCAGATTGATCCGCTCACCAACCTGTTTAACCGGCGCAGTATCAATCAATGTCTGGATCAGCTCAATGCTACGGCTGTACCCCATTACGCCCTGGTTCTCTTAGATCTGGATCACTTTAAGAAAATTAATGATCTGTATGGTCATCATAAGGGCGATGAAACCTTGGTTGAAGTCAGTGCTGTATTAAGCCAACAGTTACGCGAAAGTGATGTAGTGGGCCGCTTTGGCGGTGAAGAGTTCATTTTGGTGCTGAAAAATACCAGTCTGGAAAAAGCCAAACAAGTAGCAGAACGCTGCCGCAGCGCGATTCAGCAATTACAGATGATGAGTGATGAAGGTGAGCCGATTCCGGTGACTGCCAGTTTCGGAATTGCTATTTCCAAAGCCGAGTTACGCCCACAACAGCTACTCAGTCAGGCCGATCAGGCGCTTTATCAGGCCAAAGCCGGTGGACGTAATCGGGTCAAAGCCTATGTTGAGCCGGTGACTGCACAGATGCAGGTTTCTTAAACGGGTTCAGCTTTTTCGATGATTATGAAGATTATGGAGTTGAGCTTTGAGCCAGACGTTGCAGCTGGGCCAGCAATTCTGCTTCGCTAAAAGCACCGGTCAAACGTAAACCGCGAATTTCCTGTTGCTGCTCATTCAGAAATAAATAGGTTGGTGGTCCCAGAATTTCCCATTGATTTAACAGCATTTGATGCGAGGCATTGTATTGGCTTAAATCCAGCTTGATCAGGAAATAAGGTGCCAGAGCCTGCTGTACCTGTGCAGATTTTAAAATACGATGTTCAATCGGCTGACAAGCGACACACCAGTCGGCATAGACATCAATCACGATCTTTTGCCCTTGCGGTGCTATATTCAAAATCTGCTGAAATTCTGCTGCGCTGCGTGCCACATGCCACTGGGCTTCTGTACTGGACTGCTCAACAAAAAACCGCTGACTATGCTGATATTGACTATAGCTGATATAAGGCAGCGCTATCACCAGACACAGGATATACAACCACCTCAGACTGGTACGATGCCAGAAAATCCGGAACAGTACATAGGTCACAAAGACCATGCCCAAGCCTAAGGATAACCACTGTAAAGTCGCTTCTGAAATCAGTGGGCGAATAAAATACAGTGCCAGCGCCAGCATGATAAAGGCAAAGAGCACTTTGATCTGATTCATCCAGTGCCCGGCTTTAGGTAGTACCCGTGCACCCAAAATACTGGCCAACAGTAAAGGTGTGCCCATGCCAAAACCGAGGGTAAATAGCAGCAAGGCACCTTGCCACTGGCTTTGGGTCTGGGAAATAAACAAGAGTGCACCCGCCAACGGTGCGGTCATGCATGGCCCGACCAGCAGCGCCGAGATCATGCCCATGACTCCAGCACTGACCAAACTACCACCCTGCTGCATGGCCTGAGCCCGATCCAGACGCTGAACCAGACGTTGTGGCAGTTTGATTTCAAACAGTCCAAACAGATTCAGGGCAAACAGGACAAACAACACACTAAACGCAATCAGGGTACCGGGTTGCTGCAACCAACGCTGGAAATTCAGGCCGGCCGAAGACGCAATTAAACCCAGCACCGCATAGACCGCGGCCATACTGCTGACAAAAGTCAGGGCGATCATCCAGGCTTTGACACCTTTGCTGTCCCGTACAATCAGCGAGGTCAGGATCGGCAGCATCGGCAAGGAACATGGGGTAAAAGCCAGCAAGATTCCTAAGCCAAAGAACAGTAACAGTCCATAACCCAAAGAGCGTTCAAGCAATTGAGCTGACCATTTTTGGTCTTGTGCCGCACCGACTGCGGGTTGCCCGCTAGAGGTTGCAGAAAATGCATCCGCTGTAGATTCTGAGGAAGCCGCTGTATTAAACAGGGTATTGTGTTGTAGTGATGACCCGTTTAGATCAAGTAAGCGCTTGCTTCCTGGGCCGGCAGCTTCAAATTGCACCAGACCTGACAGATCTGTCTTGAACTGAATACTTTGCGGCGGATAACAGATTCGGTCTTTGGCACAGCCCTGCCAGCTCACCTGATAGGACTGGTTGGCCTGCGTCGGAATCTGAAACTTTAACTGCTGATAATACACCTGGGTATGCCCATAGTTGTCATCATACAGATCTTTAGCAGGCGGTAATTCAAGCAATACAGGCTGATTGCCCTGCCGCACTTCAATTTTATGCTGATACAGATAATAGTTATCCGGAATCTGCCAGCTCAGTTCAGCCTGTTGCTGACTGGTAGAAATCACATGAACAGGAAAAGCCTGCTCGGCAGACAAGAGCGCTGTTTCGGCCTGAGCTGGACTGCTAAACACGAAGCTTCCCAAGATGACCGGGGCAAGTATTTTGCCCCAGCTCTGAAATTGCGGGTTTCTGATCATCACGAAACTGGAGTGTCCTAGAATAAGAAGGATACGCCTAAACCTGAAAAGTAGCTTCGCTCTGCACCGTCCAGATCAACTCCCACACTGGCATCCAGCTGAACCCGGTCATTAAGTGCATACATTACCCCAGTGCCAAGCGCGTATTCATTATCGATGCTTTCAGCTTTACGGTAAATCAGTTCCGAATAGCCTGACCAGCGATCGGTGATCTGGTAGCCGATCGATGGAATCGCAGCTATGGCCCAATTGCTGTCCTGCCATTCATAACGCATAGTCAATGCGGTACTGACCAAGTCATTATATTGGTACGATACGACAGAACCCAGGCTGTAAATATCTTCTTCATTACTGAAACCGGCATTGCCTGTCGCAATAACTGCTTCGGCCAGCAAGGCCAGACTCAGTTTGTCATCATCCAGATCAATGGCTTTTTTCAGACCAATACTGACATCGCCCAGACCATCATTTTCATTCGTCTGACCGTTGGATTTGACTTGTGACCAGACAGGGCCTTCCCAGCCCAGACGCAACTCCAGACCATCACTAAGTCCGGTACGTAACAACATATCTGCATTCAGTGTCGTTACCGTTTTCTCGCCCGACTTGCTGTAGCGGGCTGTGGGCAAACCTTGCTCCCAGGCAACATTTCCGACCGGGGTAATGCCTGTACTCAGACCTTCACCTGGTCGATCAAATTCAAAATCTGCTGCGAAAAGTGATGCACTGCAACCAGTCAGTGCAATTAAACCCAAAGTTTTTAATATTGTCATCTTGGTGCTCTTTATTAAAATTTAACCCAGTTCTTTGCTCATTTTTGCGCCATGACTACGCAGGAGTTCTAGCGTCTGTTTTTCTTCATCCAAGGCTTCTGACCAGTTAATTTCATCAAAATCACAATCGAAGAACAGGTCACTGATCGAAGATAAAATGGTCATGCCATCTTCATCTTTGCTATTTGGATCAACTTTTTCATCGAGTAAACGCTGCACGGCAGGTGCACATGCGGCACTTGCAGCATCCCATAATGGGCCATAAATTTCTTCTGCATCCCAGAGATGCAAATTCACTTTGGCCTGGATCAATTCTTCCAGAATTTGTAAATGTACAGCCAATCTTGCCTGTTTTTCTTCAGCTGAAAGTGGGGTGCCGGCTTCATATAACTCGCATACCTCTTCCCACCATTTAAATAAACCATCTGACCAGACCGAAATTACCGGGCCTTTGTCATGATCAATAAAATTTGGATTGAGTCCATCTGCCAAAAGCTGCTTTACCTGATCCAGATTTAATTCTTCGAGTGCTTGCACAAAAAGCTGTTGTTGCGCAGTTAACATGATGGAGCTCACTTTCATTCGTTTTCGACTATTATGCCGAATAACGTGCGGCTTTGTTGCGCTTCTCACTATTATATTTTTATTTCATACAAAAAAAGCCCCGCAGGGCTTTTTAAAATCGGTCAGCATTACTCGTCAATCTCTGCTGCAGTATCTGTATCTGCCAGTGCTAAGGCACCAGGACGAACATTGTCTTTTTTCTCAATCACATGTTCCAGACTGCGTTTTAGCCGGTCAATCGCACCACGAATGGCAGTATCCACATTGTGAGCGCGATGATTGACGACCACGGGTTTTAACCCTGCAGGACGCGCTTCTATCATGCAGCGAATATCATCATCACCGCCTTTGGCGCCATTTTCATCACTGAGATGGACTGAAAAATGAGTAATACGCTCACTATGGCGCTGGAATTCTTGATTTAATTCTTCACGTACATAATCAATTAAACGCTCGCTATTCTGAATGTGTTTATCTGTACGAAGTTCAATATTCATAAATTACCATCCTCAATCTTTGTAACTTTTTGAGTGCAAAAATTTTTATCTTGGCACGTTTGTAGCTTGCTGTTTCGCATCGCATTTCACTTCTTCAAATGATTGGAATTACACCCTCCACTTTGAATGATGAACACATTTTTGAGTCTGCAGAACCGTGTCCTTATATCTCGAATATCAGCCCTATCTTGAAAATATGCAAGTCCTATTTTGGCTTTTTAGCAAAAGAATAATGGATTGTGACAACTGTTTACTCAGCTTAAAATAGGGTTATTGACCTCTCTCAATTACATTATCATTCATATGATTTCATCAAAAATTAATAGCGAAATATTCTTATAAAAAAGTACAAATAACATCCAAACCACTCTATTCATGAGCTGAAATAATGGCAAAATCTGAAGAGTTTATCTGAAAATCTCAGAAGCAATAATCAAGTAGATTTTCTGGGAAATATAAGCGTGACAAGCCTTACAATGATCCTTCCCTCTGCTAGGCTGGTGATTGTTTTCTACTCTTCTTAAAGATTTTCAAAAATTCTTATATCTTCCCCTAAACACAATGTTCTTATGGCTTTTTGTATGCAGGAAATGACCGGTCAGGATGATTTCTCCACAAGCCAAACAGTTTAATAAATAAACAAAAAACTTTGATTAAAGCTTGAATTTATTACACAAAATGAACAGGAATTTAAAGATTCTGGCAGCTATAGTCGCTTAAATACCGGCCAAATAGCTTCATCGAGCCAAACATTTTCATGCTTTTTAGCAAAATATTCGCCCTAAAAATACATCGCTATTGTGCTTTCTCTTTTTGATGAATGATGAGATGGCAATCTTGCAAACTCAAAACACTTAAAAAAACAGTGAGATTTAAATTCGATTAAAGAGAGTTTCAGCTTTATTATTTCAATAAAGCTTTCTTGGTTTTTATACTGCCTGATTTAAATTTTTTTTAATAATAATGACTTAAAAACTCATCTCTTATTTTCGGAAATGTCTATCGATGAGATCAAATATTTCCTCATGCTGAAGACTTGGAGATATTTAGGTCAACGATCAATTTTAACTTTATTTTTACGCATTAATCTGTATGCTTACTCTGCTTTCTTGGGGGAGAGATTTAAATGAAATTGACACAACTCGCGGCACTTTGTGCATTGGCTACCACTGCAACATTTACCCAGGCAAAACCAATCTGGCAAGACTTTAGCCTGACCGGCCTTTATGGTGAAAACTATAAAGTACCATTTTCAACTCAAGATGAAAAAATTGAGCAAAGCACAGTTACTGCTGAATATGCAGCCGGTTTTAAATATGGCGATTTCTTTGCCTTTGCGGATCGTACCAACAATGATCCAAATGGTAACGAAACCTATTTTGAAGTTGCACCACGTTTAAGCCTTGGCGCGGTAACTGGCCAGAAACTTGAACTAGGCCCTATCACAGACATATTGATTGCAACGACTTGGGAAGGCAACAGTGCCAAGGGTAGTGATTTTAACAACTACCTATATGGTGTTGGTTTTAATTTAGCGATCCCTTATACCAACTATGCAACCATCAACTTCTATAAAGCCGACAATGATCTGCAAAAAGATGATTATCAAATGACGATCACTTATGCGGTACCATTTAAAATTGGCAGTGAAGAGTTTCTGGCAGATGCTTTCCTAGATTGGTCAACTGCTGAAGGTCCCGATCATAAAAGTGAACTCAACTGGACCAGTCAATATAAATGGAATGTGGGTAAACACATTTCTCCCGAGACTAAACTTTATCTAGGTATCGAGCATTCGGTCTGGAATAACAAGTTCGGTACAAATATCGACCAACATGATGTCAGTGCACTGGTGAAGTATCATTTCTAATTGAGGTATGATCAAAGGCAGAACTTCGGTTCTGCTTTTTTTCATCCCTTATTCAAGCCAAACTAGAACAAAAATATGCATCATTTTCAAATTCGACATGCCACCGAGCATGATCTTGAAACCATCCTCGAGATTTATAATCAAGAAGTGCTACATGGCACTGCGACCTGGAGCAGAACAGCCTTTGATTTGAACTATTTTAAAATCTGGTTTAAGCAGTTGAAGAATCAAAATTTCCCGGTTTTTGTGGTTGAAGATAGACAAGATCAGCGTGTTGCTGGCTATGCCTGCTATGACCAGTTTCGTAGTATTCAAGGCTTTCAACACACGGTAGAACATTCAGTTTTTCTAAATCCGGATTATGCAGGACAAGGTCTAGGTTCTATCTTATTAAAGCATTTAATTGAAGAGGCTCAAGCACAGCAATTGCATATCATGGTCGCAGCGATTGATTCAGAAAATATCTCGTCGATTCGCCTGCATGAAAAACTGGGCTTTGTGCAAAGTGCTTATATGCCGCAAGTTGGACAAAAGTTTGGTCAATGGCGCGATCTGGTGCTATTACAACTGAATTTGGAGCAGGCCGAAGTAACGGCTCTTTAAATCTCCTGTTATTTAGACCGGCTTCTCTTTTATTAAACTGGTATCGAAACAGACACTCTATTTACTTCCAAAGCTGGCTATGTTTTATTCAGATCAAAGCCGTCCAGAGTAAAACAATGTATAAATCTCTATGTTGTATTGGTATTTTAACTTTAAGTACACTAACTTTTGCCGATTCAGATTTTGAAAAAGAACTTCGTACAAGCTGCAGTAAAGTGAAGAGCTACGCCAATAATGGCAAAAAATTCTATGATCAAAAACACTATCAACAGGCCATAGCACAATTTAAGCAACAAGCTGCCTGGTCATCTTTTTGTGAAATGAACCGGGATGAAGCTAAAACCTCTTTCTCTGAACAAGCCATTACAACAGCATTTAATAATGTGGGTTTAAGCTATAGCAAACTTGGCAAGCCTCAATGGGCACGTGCCTGGTTCTCCGTTTACCCCGATGCTAAAAGTAGTCAATTTAATTTAAAACAGCTTCCTCCACCTAAAAAGGACACTGAACTTGCAGGTACTTATGTACAGCATGCCGGTTTTGGTGCCTGGAGTACGCTGAAAATTGTCAAACAGCAGCAACATTATGCGATCGAATATGAAGGTCTCTATATGGGCTTACGCAGTTTGATTTATGGACCAAATCTAGGTGGATTTAATACCACGATGCCACTGAATAAAACACAGGCACAATATCGCTCTGAAGACTGCAAAATCGATATCTCTTTAGGCTTTGATGCCAAACTCGGAAGTCGTGCAGTGCTTAAGCAAAATAGTGGTGATTCAGGTTGTGGCTTTGGGCATAATGTTTCAGCGGCAGGAGTTTTCTTAAAAGTAGAGAATTAATCGGTTTCAGATATAAAAATATCAGCACTCAGATCGAAAAAATAGGGCTTAGATTCAAGCCAGCAAAAAGCCCGCAGTTGCGGGCTCTTGATCTAAAAAAGAGTGCTATTACACAATAATATCTGCCAGATTGCCTTTTTGCTCTAACCATTCCTTACGGTCACTGGCACGTTTTTTCGCAAGTAACTTATCCAGTAAACCTGCGGTAAAATGACTATCATCCAAATCCAGCTGCACCAAACGGCGTGTATTTGGATCTAAGGTCGTTTCACGTAACTGGCTGGCATTCATCTCGCCCAGACCTTTGAATCGGGTAATTTGCGGATTTTTGCTTTTGCATTTTTTCAAAATACCATTGAGCTCGTCATCATCCAGGGCATAGTGCACGTCTTTGTTGTCATCAATCCGATACAAGGGCGGCATGGCAACGAATAAATGCCCTTCTTCCACCAAGGTCGGGAAATGCTTGACGAACAGGGCACAGAGCAAAGTTGCAATATGCAGACCGTCGGAATCGGCATCGGCCAGAATACAGATTTTGCCATAACGTAGCTCGGACAGGTCATCTGAACCCGGATCGACACCGATCGCAATCGCGATGTTATGTACTTCTTGCGATGCCAAAACTTCATCCGAAGAGACTTCCCAAGTGTTTAGAATTTTACCGCGAATGGGCATGATCGCCTGGAAGTTTTTATCACGCGCCTGTTTGGCAGAACCACCCGCAGAATCGCCTTCCACAATAAACAGTTCCGACTGATCCAGATCATGTCCAACACAGTCGGATAATTTACCCGGCAAGGTTGGACCGGCCACAATTTTTTTACGTTCTACTTTTTTCGCGGCTTTTAAACGGCGACCCGCTTTAGAAATGGCCATTTCAGCCAGTTGCATCGCGATATCAGAATTCTGGTTTAGCCAGAGTGCAAATGCATCTTTGGCAATATTTTGCACCGTACCTGAGGCTTCACGACTCGACAGACGCTCTTTGGTTTGTCCCGAGAACTGCGGCTCCTGGAATTTCAGCGACAGAATATAGTTGACACCATCCCAGACATCTTCCGCAGAGAGTTTCATATTACGCGGCAACAGATTACGCAGCTCACAGAATTCACGCATGGCATCGGTCACGCCTGAACGTAAACCATTGACATGGGTACCGCCCTGCGCGGTCGGAATCAGGTTGACATAGGACTCCTGAATGCTATCGCCGCCTTCTACATTCCAGCAAATCGCAAACTCGGCACTAGCATGCTCAGCGTCACCTGTTGCAACAAAAGCCGGTGCAGGAATGATTTCACGATCCTCAAGCTCATCCATCAAATAGTCGACCAGACCATTTTCAAACTGCCAGCTGATCTTTTCGTCATTGATCTGGTCAATATAATTGATCTGTAAGCCCGCAGCCAAAACCGCTTTGGCTTTGAGATTATGCTTTAAAGCTTTTAAGGCAAATTTGGGTGAATCGAAGTATTTGGTTTCAGGCCAGAAATGTACCGTAGTTCCCGAGGCACGTTTAGGCGCCTTGCCTGCCAGCACTTCAAGAGGTGCAACCGGCTCACCATTTTCAAAGGCCATTTTATACAGGTTGCCCTGACGCTGAACTTCAACTTCTACACGGGTCGAAAGTGCATTAACGACTGAAATCCCCACGCCATGCAAACCACCGGAAAACTGGTAGTTATCGGTGCTGAACTTACCACCGGCATGCAGTTTGGTCATGATGATTTCAATACCACTTTGACCATATTCGGGATGAATATCGACTGGCATACCACGACCGTTATCTTCGACAGATAATGAACCATCTTTACAGACCGTGACGGTAATCTTGTTGGCATGTCCGGCCAAGGCCTCATCGACAGCATTATCAATCACTTCCTGCGCCAGATGGTTCGGACGAGAGGTATCGGTATACATGCCCGGACGACGACGTACCGGATCCAGACCAGATAAAACTTCAAGAGATTGAGCCGTATATTGAGACACGTTATTCGGTTTCCTTTTTTATGCAGTCCAACAAAAACTGTAAGAGCAGCGGAATTTTCTCCGCAAAATCATCCATCCCGTGACTGCCATTCGCTTCGGTCATCAGCATTGCAGGGGGACGCGCAGCACTATAATAACGATGTGCTTCACGATAATCCAAAACTTCATCGCCTTGTTGCAGCAGAACCAGCATTTTGTCTGCATCTTGTGCAACTGGCAGGGCCAATTGTTGCAGTTGCAGCAGATCTGCATCATCCAGACACCAGTTCGGATGCACCTGCAAAGGCAGTTGCTCGTCAAACAGTTCACGAAACAATTGCCATGGTCGCATTGCCGGATTAATCAGTACAGCAGGCACAGCATGCTGTGCGACCAGATATGTCGCATAGAATCCGCCGAGACTGCTGCCCACCAGCGCCACATCTTGCATTGACTGAATCTGCTCGGAAAGCTGCTGAATCGCAGCCAGTGGCGACATATTTAAATCAGGCAAATGCACCTGAACCCCGGAGTATTTTGCACAGTAGTGTTGCAGCAATGTCCCCTTGATCGAGTGCGCATTACTTTTAAAGCCATGCAAATAAATAATATTCATGAACTACCAACAAAAAACCCATTCATCATCAAAATTTAATTTAAAAAATGTGAAGTACACTACATTATAAGACCCGTTAATTACTTAAATTGTCTGACAAAAAAGCCAGAAGTATTCTGTAATTCTCGCTATTTTAGAATGAGGCCCTCAATATCTGGAAACTCGACAAGAAAAAGAATTTATACCGCGAAGTTCTTTAAAAAGAAAGATGACAAATCATGCGGCTCATTGAAAGGACAGCATCAGATGCCAAGTTTGACACCGTTACATGAAACCTATTGTCGCTGGGACCGAACCCCACCGAGTCAGGCCGATGTACTGGAAGGTCTGGCGCAGCTGGTGACAACGCGCTTTAACGACGTGATTCAGGAACTGATCAAGAGTATTCAGCGTGAAATTTTAATGAGTATTTTTGGTCTAAGTGAGAATAATTCACAAAAAATTCAGAATATTCCGTCGATTGCCCGGCTCTATCAAATGTCCTATGACATGCTGTTTCATTATGGCAATACCCTGATTGCACCCGGTCTACGCCAGATTATTGAACGTTTTCCCAAACTGCATAATAAGCCGCTGACGCCTTCCTTGCATTTTCTGGTCAGTGCCTTAAATGGCATTATTGGGGATTATCTGCTGAAATATCAAAACCCTTTGGCCTTGCCCATGGTGATCTATGATCATTATGGCTCATTGCAAAATGGTGAGCTGAGCGGACGGATTACCCTGTTTGTACATGGCTTATGCATGAACCATTTAGACTGGTCAAATCGCAAATATGAAGGGATTGGAGAAAAATTACTGGCCCAGCGCGACCGCAATACCATGCTGTATCTGAATTACAATACTGGTCGGCGAATTTCAGCCAATGGCCGCAGTCTGGCCAATACCTTGCAGGATCTGGTCGCTCGCAATCCGAGAATTACCAGTATTGACCTGATCGGGCATAGCATGGGGGGTCTGGTCTCTCGTAGTGCGCTGTTTTATGGCAAGCAGAATATGTATGGCTGGATCAATATGGTGGAGAATCTGGTCTGTCTCGGCTCACCACATCATGGTGCTGTTCTGGAACGTTTTGGGTTTAGCTTGCAGGACAAACTTGGACATTTCCCGCTGATCCGGCTGATTGGTCATCTGGTCAATATTCGCAGTAATGGAATTCTGGATTTACGCCATGGCAGCGTCCGTGATGATGATTGGGAGCATAATGCGCTTCGGATCGGCTTTATGGATGACAACCGTAAACCTGCCCCGATCCCGTCGCATATCGACACCTATCTGGTTGCAGGTACGATCGAATTTGAAAACCGCAAAAACAAGACCCTGCACGTGATTGGCGACTATCTGGTCAGTATCAAAAGCGCTTTGGGCGAGCATCCCAATCCGCGTTTCCAGCTCAAAGTTCCGGATGCCCACAAGGCTATTTTCTATGGCTTGAACCATTTCGAGATTCAATATCATCCGCTGGTCGCCGAACAGGTGGCACGCTGGTTCTATCCAAGTGTAGAAGATGAAGCCTTTGATCAAATTCGTGAATATACAATTGATCTGGAAAGTCTGGAAGGTATTGCCCTGACTTAACTTTCAGCGCATTAACAAGCCCTCAATTGAGGGCTTGTTAATGCGAACTTATTAATATTTATCTCTGAGCCGTTTAACCGGTGCAGTTTTATATTTGCGCAGCAGTTGCCATAGACTGACCAGCAATAAAATACTAAAGAAGATCAGAGACCAGACCGGCAAAGATTGCCCCAAGAAAATCCAGTCAATGGTGGCACACTCGCCAGAACCATTGAGTACCTGTTGCAATACCGACTGCATTGGCAAGGTTTCCAGCCAGTATTCCAGGCCAGGACCACAGCTCGGCACCTGATCCGGTGGCAGATTCTGTAACCAGACATGCCGGGCAGCGACGCCCACAGACCATAAAATACTCAGCGAACCTAGCAAGGCATAGAGCCGCTTCATGATATTGGATTTAGGGTTATGCAGACATGCGATGAGTGAGATGATCCCCAGTCCAATTAATCCCACACGCTGAAACACACAGAGTGGACAAGGCACCAGGCCTTGTACATGCTCAAGATATAAGGCAAATGCCATTCCAATGACAGCAGCCAAAAATAACATACCACTCACGAAGCGATAACCCCATTGCATGGTGAATCCTCTTATTTTTTATCGATATTGGGCTAAATAATCAGCAAAACTGACGCTGCTATCTTGCTCGAGTTGCTGTTGTTGCTGCAATGACTTTTGTGACATTTCTTCAAAATAAGCCAGTGTTTCCGGGCTGAGCTGATGTGCTTCATAAACACTGCTATGTTGCTGAGCCAGATGCTGGCCAAAGTGCCACATACTGCCTTGAGTGCGTGTATCGCCCACCACCAGGGCAGATAAAGTCGCATCAACTTCATCAACCCGAATCTGCATCATTTTCATGGCATTGCTATACAGGTCGGTTGCATAGGTCTGATTGAGCAGCTCGGCCAGAGGCTGCATGCGTTGCAGATGTATGGCACACCAGTCTTCAATCGGATAGCATTGACCATCTGCCAGAATTGCAGCATTCGGCGCACGGCCACGATTTACCACTTCGGTCTGATTCTGCTCAATGATCTCCTGCTCCTCACCGAAAAGTGCTGGACTGTCCTGCAATAAACAATACAAGGCCACCACTTCCAGGAAGCCGGCGGTGTCTTCATTGATGCCAATCGGGCTATATGGATTGACATCGACTGCCCGCAGCTCGACATAGGCAATCCCGCGATTTTCCAGGGCTTGAGATGGGGTTTCACCCTCTTGTGGCACCTGCTTCGGACGTACCAGACTGTAATATTCATTTTCGATTTGCAGCACATGATCATTGATCTGAGTCGGCTGGCCATCTGCTGCATTCAGTCCAAGACGACTAAAGGGTTTATACGGCGTTTTGACTGCTTTTTGCAGTCCTTCTAGATAGTCTTGCAAGTTATTATAGTGAATGCCGAGCTGTTTCTGGGCTGAGTTCTGGTAGCCAAATCGTCCCATACGCAATGCTGTCGCATAAGGGGTATACAGGGTGCCTTTTACCAAGGGCAATAGATGATGATCACGACCGGTCATAAAGCACTGGCAGACTGCCGGACTGGCACCGACCAGGAACATCACCAGTGGGGTCAGACGAATAAAGTTACGGATCAGCCCCATATAGCGGTGGCTGCGATAATCCTGCAGGCTTAAGTCCTTGAGTGCTTCATCCTGCTCCTGCTGCTGTAAGGCTTCGAACAGATGATCCGGGAAAGACAGGTTATAATGCACCCCTGAAATGGTCTGCATACGGCGACCATAACGCACCCCCAAGCCATGACGATACAAGGTTTTAAATAAGCCGATATTCGAGCTGCCATACTGCGCCAACGGAATACTTTCATCGCGGCTATCCAGCATGCAGGGCATCGACATCGGCCAGAGTTTTTCCTCATTTTCCAGATGACGATGCACAATCGCGTGAATATCAGTGAGATAGTCCAAGGCTTTTTTGATCGTGTCCTGCGGCGGCGTAATGAACTCCATTAAGGCTTCAGAATAGTCTGTGGTGATATGTGGATGAGTCAAGGCTGAACCCAAGGCACGCGGATGCCCTGCCTGTGACAGGAAACCATCACTCTGCATACGTAAGCTTTCACGCTCAATACCACGCAGCATGCCTTTGATGAGTGACGACTCTACCCAGGTCGGTAACACATTTTGGGAAGTCGGTTCAGGTTGACTCATTACAATCTCGCTTAAAGGGGCTAAACTATTAAATTAAAATCATCAGTTTAATCAGTATAACGTGATTTCTGGCCGGCACATGATAGGCTGTCTAGTTTTCAGGCAAACCATTGATTTTTAATTTGGCAATTTTTTAACACAAAGTTCCTCTATAAGACATGTGAAATTTGTGATTTTATGAATAAATAAATGCTAATGAATTGTAAATGTTATGAATTATCAAGATATTTTAGACTTCTGGTTCCATGCTGACAGCCAGCCGTTGTGGTTTAGCCAGAGTCATGAATTCGACCAAAGTATCGCGCGGCAGTTCATGAGCACGCATCAGCAGGCCGCCCAGGCTGAACTCTGGTCCTGGCGTAAAACCGCCGAAGGCCGTCTGGCTGAAGTTATCGTTCTAGACCAATTTTCACGAAATTTATTCCGTGATTCGCCGCAAGCTTTTGCTCAGGACAGTCTGGCACTGGCCTTGGCGCAAGAAGCTATTAGCCTGGATCTGGATCAACAGCTCAGCCCGGAACAACGCGCTTTTTTATATATGCCTTTCATGCACAGTGAGTCTAAACTGATCCATGAATTCGCATTAAAGCTGTTCCAGCGTCTGGGCAATCCGACCAATCTGGAGTTCGAGAAAAAGCACAAGGTGATTATCGACCGCTTTGGGCGCTACCCCCATCGCAACCAGACCCTGGGTCGTGACTCGACCGATGAAGAGTTAACCTTCCTGACCCAGCCCGACAGCAGTTTTTAAAGCCTGTTTTTGTGACTGGATCATTGCATCAGGAGATCGAACATGAAAAATATGCTACTGGGATTGAGTGTGATCGCTGCCATCAACCTGAGTGGTTGTGCAACGACGCCTTCAAAACCATTAACGTTTGATCAGTTGGGCCGCTACAGTACCACGCCACTCAACAACAACACCTATCGGATTGGGTTTCAGGCCCGGCCCAATATGAGCTTTGGCACGGCTGAGGAAATTACCCTGCTCAAAGCCGCGCAGACCACTGTGCAAAATGGCTTTCAGTTCTTTAGAGTGCTGAATGATCCAAGTAATCGTACCCAGCAACCGCCACGTCAGGCGATCGTCTATCCGGCACCGAGCTATTATCCATATGGTTATTACCGTCGCTATCCGGGGTTCTGGCCAGACCCGTTCTATGACCGTCCTTATACTGTCACCCTGGATCCTGCTCAGGTGGCCTATACCATTGAATGCTTCAAAGCCGGTCAGGCACCTAGTGATGCTTTCGATGCGCGCTTGATTTTACAGTCACTTGGGACTAAATATGGTCTAAGTCCATCCGGCGCAGTGCTGCAACCGCAACCGGCCAATCCCTCTTGACAGGATGATCTATGCAGACAGAGCCTATCTCCCCGAGCTTACAACGCAGTAAACGTTTTGCGACCATCGCGCTGGTGGTCGCGGTACTGATCTGGTTGGCACTCATGCTTGCTGCCAAGCTGCTGCCAGAATATGTCTGGCTGATTCATATCCTGATGCTCTCTGCAGAAGCCGGTGTGGTCGGTGGTCTGGCTGACTGGTATGCGATTACCGTACTGTTCCGTAATCCTTTTGGCCGCTTGCCGATCCCGAAATTTTTACGTGACCATACCGAAATCATTCCCCGCAACAAGGCCCGTATTGCAGAGTCAATGGGCCGTTTTGTGCAGGAAAATTTTCTCTCTCCGCAAATTGTACAGCGCAGTCTGGCCAGTACCGACCTGAGTCTGGCCGCGGGGCGCTGGCTGGCCAATCCGCAGAATAATGCCCAGGTCACCCAGGTGATCCAGCAAACCGTGCCTAAAGTTTTCGAATTTGTCGGGCAGGAACAGATTGCCGGATTTATCCAGAATAATAGCGTGCAATGGGTCAAGAACACCCAGATCAATACCCTGGCCAGCGAGATGCTGCGCGCCGTACTCGAAAATGATTTTCATCAGGATGTACTGCAACGCGGCCTAGACGTGGTACATGCCTGGATGAGCTCACATCCTGAAGAAACCCGGGAACTGACCCGCAACCTGTTCAAGGAAATGGGAGTCTGGAAACTGGCCAAAGGCGCGAGCTGGATTGGAATTGATGTACAGCAACGCAGTATCGATTCTGTCATTCAGAGGGTTGAAGCGATGCTGGCCGATCCGGATCATCCTTGGCGGCTTAAAATTGAGGAAACTGGACATCACTGGATGTTGCAACTGGCCGACAACCACAGTGAAGCCAGCCAGCGTCTGAATGAAACCAAGGATGCCTTGCTCGATAGCCCGCAGGTGCTGAATTTTATCAGTGGTGCCGTGGTGATTTTATGTGATGCCATTAAAGAGGATTTGCAAAAACCGGATTCCGGTATTGCCGAGAATCTCAGAATTGCGATTCAGCAGGTCGGAGAAAATATTATCTCGAATGCTTCGGTACGTGAGCTGCTGAATAAACGTCTTAGCGGGATCGCGGTGGATCTGAGTGATCAGTACAGTGAAAAAGTGATTCGTTTCATTAGCGAGCGCATTCACGAATGGGATTCGACCGAGATGATCGACAAGATTGAAAATGAAGTCGGTGGCGACCTGCATATGATCCGGGTCAATGGTGTCGTGGTCGGTGCCTGTATCGGTCTGGTGCTCGGGATTATCCGGGCGGCGGTGGAGCATCTGATTTAAAAACCATTTTCTCTTTGATACAGCTTGGCTCTTCAACAGATTCAGGCTGTTTGGGGACAGAATAAAATCAGCCCAACCTTAAAAATAAAACTTGCCTGCCCTATTTTTCACATCGGCATTTTTAAAAGGCTGAAACCCTTACTATTGTCAGAGTTGTTTTAATCAATCACTTCGGTGCTTGAGGGCCGGACATATCCACCAATAGTCCGGTAAATTTGCGGACAAAAGGTAATAAGGTCACCACGACTGGAAAGGCAATTGCCCAGGAAATCATCCAATTGTGAAACCAAAGTGGCATGAATCCATCAATCCAGCCTAAATTGCGCAGCATATTGATCATGGAAATGATGCCACTCATCAGACCAGACAAGATAAACGGCACAATAATCAGTGCCCATTTCGCCGGAAGTTTAGGAATATTGCCAATAATGGTCGGATGTTGTTGCGAATCCACGGACTGCTCTTTTTCTATATTTTAAGATCACTAATATAAGCCAAATTTTATACTTCTGAAGGTGCATTTTTATTAAAATTGATGTTATTTTCACCCGATTGATCACATTCTCCCAAAGACCAGATTGTAAAAAATCTGTGGGGTGATCGTATAAATTTTATTCCCTAGAAATGCTTTTACCTAAAGAGCATGAAATTTGCTATATTTGCTGTTTTTCTGCGACATTTATTTTCGACTGATTATGAACACGGCAATCCAAGCAGCTCTAGAACATGCAGTGCAATCCCTTCAAGCTGAAGGTGTCCTCCCATCTGACTGGAACAATACCAGCAGTTTGACGCGTACCAAAGACCGAACACATGGTGATTTCGCGTCAAATATCGCGATGATTGCCTCTAAAGCTGCGGGTATGAAGCCGCGTGATTTAGCAGAAAAAATGCTTGCTGTTCTTCCTGAAGTGGCGGATATCAGCAAAGCGGAAATCGCAGGTCCTGGTTTTATTAACTTCTTCCTCAATGCAGACCAGCGCTTTGTGGTACTCGATCAAATTCAAGCACAGCAAGATGCTTATGGTCGCACCCAGGTCAATGCGGACAAACGCATTCAGGTTGAATTTGTCTCTGCCAATCCGACCTCTAGCCTGCACGTGGGTCATGGTCGTGGTGCCGCGTATGGCATGACCGTTGCCAATCTTTTAGAGGCGACTGGTGCCAAAGTAGATCGCGAATACTATGTCAATGATGCTGGCCGTCAAATGGACATTCTGGCCACTTCAACTTACCTGCGTTATTTAGAGTTAAATGGTCAGGAACTGGTCTTCCCGAAAAATGCTTACCAAGGCGACTATGTCAAAGAAATCGCGCAAAGCATTATTGACCAGGATGGCGATGCTTATGTCCGCCCGGTTGCGGATGTGTATAAAGATGTACCGGAAGATGTGCAATTCGCTGCTGAACTGGATGCAGATGGCAACAAAGTGGTGGTGTCTGGCGACAAAGAAAAGCACATTGATGGTTTGATCTTTAATTCTCAGGCGTTGATTGGTACAGGCTATCGTGTCTTCCTACAGGCAGCACTCAAAGCGATTCTGGATGATATTAAAGATGACCTGGGCGAATTTGGTGTCACTTTCAACCAATGGTTCAGCGAAGAATCATTAACCGACAAAATTGAAGAAGCCTTACAGACCTTAGATCAACGTGGTTTCCTGTACGAAAAAGATGGCAATATCTGGTTCAAGTCGACTGAATTTGGTGATGAAAAAGACCGTGTGGTGAAACGCCGTAATGGCCAGACCACCTACTTTGCCTCTGACATTGCCTATCACCTGAATAAATTACAACGTGGCTATACCGATATTATTGATATCTGGGGTTCCGATCACCACGGTTATATCGCACGTGTAAAAGCAGCGATTGATGCGATGGGCTATGACTCGAAGAAATTAACGGTGCTTCTGGTTCAGTTTGTCAGCCTGTGGCGCGGTGGCGAGATGGTACAAATGTCATCTCGTTCAGGTCAGTTCGTGACCTTGCGTGATCTGCGCAAAGAAGTCGGCAACGATGCTGCACGTTTCTACTATGTGATGCGTAAATCTGAACAACACATCGATTTCGATCTAGACTTAGCGGTGTCGCAAAGCAAAGACAACGCTGTATATTACATCCAGTATGCGCATGCCCGAATCTGCCGTATGTTAGAAAAAGCGGCCTCTACAGGCGTGAATTTTGACGCTGCGGCAGCGCGTACTCTGGCGGCCCGACTCGAGCTGGATGCTGAAACTGAAGTTCTGGCTAAACTGGCTGCCTATCCAGAAATTCTGGTGCGTGCTGCAAACAGCCATGAGCCACATCAAATCGGCAACTACCTGAAAGAGCTGGCAGCCTTGTTCCACGGCTGGTACAACGACAATAAAGTACTCGGTGATGATGCTGAACTGACTCAGGCGCGCTTACTGTTATCAGTGAACGTACGTCAGGTATTGCGTAATGGCTTAGAACTTTTAGGTGTGTCTGCGCCTGAGAGCATGTAAGCAAAGCACCGCTTTGCATGCTCGCAAGGCGAAAGCTTCGCTTGAGTAAGCATGTATAGATTGTTTTGCATGCTCGCAAGACAAAAGCTCTACTCGAAGCCACAACGAAAACTGTTGTTTTAGCTGTTCAAAAAATACCTGGCTAGATTCTGCCAGCTATTTGAAAAAATAGTTCAAGTATAAATCTGGTGTGCAGTTTGATCTAAATAATGACATTTGGATCTTAATCACATAGGATGAAATAATAGTCAGGCATAACCACTGTTATGCCTTTTCTATGAGGCAACCCCATATAGAGGAAATCCCAAGTGTTTGGAAAAACGCAACGCGGTGTATCTGAAAGACCGAATAAGCCTAAAAAGCCACTGATTCCGACCTGGCTCGGCACACTCGTGATCATTTTAATCGTGTTGAGTTTTTTAATGGCACTGATGTTGTGGAAGCCATGGGAACCGGTTAAGCCTAAAACTCAAACGACTGCAGCATCTGTCCAGGAAGAAGACACCAATAAGGATTACCGTTTTTACGATTTGTTGCCACAACAACAAGTAACTCCGATTCCTGAACAGGCGGTACCTGAAGCTAAAAGACAGGATACTGTGGTGATTGTAGAAGCACCTCGACCTGAAGTTCCTGAAGCTGCAGCAAGCACCGAACCTGGCTTGGAAGTCAGCGAAGCACCGGTTACAGCTCCGGTCAGCTATATTCTGCAAGTACGCAGCTTTGATGATCCGGATCAGGCCGATGCCCGCCGTGCGGAAATTATTCTGAATGGCCTGTCTGCTGATGTGGTCAGAAGCGTAGAAAATGGCAAAGTCTGGTATCGCGTGGTCTCAGGCCCTTATGACTCGGCTGATGCGGCACTGATTGCCCAGCAGACCTTGCAACACAGTGGCATTGATTCGATTGTGGTGAAACGCTAAAGATTTAAATGAGAAAAAGCGCCTGATGGCGCTTTTTTTATTTAAATCTTTCTCTAACCTTCTCCTTAATAGAAGAGGAAATTCCTCCTTTTTAAAGGGAGACTGAGGGGGATTTTTATTTATTCTAAACTAGAAAATATTTAATCCCTCCAACCTCCCTTTAATAAAGGGAGGCTAAAAGCAGCTTTTAAACCGTATGCCCCAATGCTTCACCCATATTCACCAAAGAATTGGCATTGAACGCGGCATCCCACTGCATTTTATTTTCTTCAAATAAAATCACTGCAGTTGAACCGAGGTAGAACCTGCCCAGTTCCGCACCTTTTTCCAGGAACAGATCATGCTGGTTTAACTCGATCCGACCAGAAGGTTTAACCTTGCCAGTAGCCACCGTTTCAATACCAGCGACAATCATTGCACCCACCAAGACCACTGCCATACGGCCAATTTCAGTATCAAACAGGCAGACCATGCGTTCATTGCGGGCAAACAGACCCGGAATGTTTTCTGCCGTGACCTGATTGACCGAGAACAGTTCCCCCGGTACATACAAGGTTTCAGTCAAAGTCCCTGCAAATGGCATATGCACACGGTGATAATCACGTGGTGACAAATATACTGTCGCAAATTCACCATTCTTGAAGGGTTCAGCCAGTTGCGGGTCAGCAATCAGCGCTTCTACAGTAAATTTTTGACCTTTGGCCTGAAACACATCGCCATTTTCAATTTTACCCAGCTGGGAGATCGCCCCATCCGCAGGTGAAACAATGCTGCTGGCATCTGGATCAACTGCACGAATCCCTTGTTTCAGGGCACGGGTAAAGAATTCATTAAATGATTTGAATTTCAAGGCATTGGCCTGTTCAGCAATCGACATATCAATGCCGTACTGTGCCTTAAAGGCAGTAATTACAGCCGTTTTGATAATCGGGTTTTCGCTGGCAGCAATTTTGCCGACCACACGAGACAGGCGATGTTGCGGTACTAATCGTTGAGCTTTAATAAAAAACTGTTGTTTTAAACGTGATGTGATGCTCAAGATGGCACCTCCCCTGTAGCGATTGGACTATTGAGGCGATTGCCCCATTCACTCCACGCACCATCATAGGCTCGAATTTTCCAGCCCAGTAAACGGCCCAGAATATAGGCCAAACCTGAGCGATGATGGGACTGGCAATACACCACAACCGGCTGAGTCAAATCAAAGCCCAGTTGTTCCAGACGCTGCTGAGTACGTGGTAAAGGCTGCAATTTTAAATGATTTTGCCGGTTAAGGGCAGTACTCCATTCAAAATGACGTGCTCCCGGAATATGACCGCCGCGGCGCGCTGCCAGACGCAGGCCAGTATATTCATCTTCAGTGCGGCAATCCCACAGTTGAACTTGTTCATTTTCAATGAGCTGGTGTAATTCATCATAGTCAATCTGAAACTCTGATTTTTGCTCGAGATTGACAGGAACTAAATGACTCACCGGGCTAAATATTTCCTGATCGGACGAGGTTGGCAAACCTGCACCTAGCCAGGCATGAATCCCGCCATTCAATAGACTGGTATTTTCAAAACCCAGACAATGCAGATTCCAGAGTAAACGCCCGGCCCACGCCCCGCCCTCATCATCATAGGCCACCACATGATGCTCAGGCGAAATATTCAGATAAGCAATGAGGGCCTGCAAGCCTTCTACATCCGGCAATAGCCCCATCGTATGATCTTCCTGACGAACCAGCAGCTTGGGTTGTAAATGCAGGGCATGTGGAATATGCAACTGCTCATACACAGAAGCCCGGCTGAGGTCGACAATACGAAGTTTTTCATGGCCCAAATAGGGAACTAAATCTTCTGCCTCGATCAGCAGACCAAAATTAAAAGCTGAAGCTGTCATCGTTATCATGGCTATGATGGGTCAAATTGTTTTGATCTTAGCACAGCTCATTTTTACACTTATGCGGTTTCTTTTAAGATGATTAGCAGGATTTTAGATAAGTCATGCTAAAAATCCATCTCGTATAAAAAAACCGCCCCTGTAGCGAAGCGGTTTTTAAAATTGCTCATGTCTAAAATGTGCTTAAGCAGGTTCAGTGATCTCGAAAACCTGACGCAAATAAGCCAGGAAAGTATCATTATCAGTCATGGTTTTGCCTGGACTGTCCGAAATTTTTGCCACCGACTGACGGTTACATTCCACCAGTTTCAATACGATATTTAAGGGGGTTTGGCCCATGTCGTTGGTCAGGTTGGTGCCAATCCCGAAACTGACCTGAAAACGGTCTTTAAAGTATTGATGCAGTTTCCAGGCTTTTTCCAGATTCAGACCATCACTGAAAGTCAGCATTTTGGTTTTGCTGTCAATTTTCAGTTTTTTATAATGTGCATAGGCCTTGTCACCCCAAACATAGGGATCACCACTGTCATGACGCAGGCCGTCAAACAGTTTGGCAAAATACAGGTCAAAATCACGCAGGAAAGCATCCATACCGACCACATCAGTCAGGGCAATACCTAAATCACCACGATATTCCTGTACCCAGGTTTCCAGCGCAGATTTCTGGAAATTACGCAGACGCACGTCAAGCGCCTGAAATGCTTGCAGGAATTCATGCGCCATGGTGCCAATCGGGGTAATTCCCAATTCTTTCGCCAATAACACATTACTGGTACCACGGAAGACATGTGGTGCAGCCTTGTTGAATTCTTCTACCACATGCTTTTGCCATTCGAAACTATAACGGCGACGTGTCCCAAAATCCGACACTAAAAATGGCGGATCATGTGGATGTTGCGATGCATCGTATTCTTTTAATAATTGTATTTTTGCCTGTAAACGGCGCTCACCTTCAGCCAGCACTTCAGGACTACGGATCCGGCTAAAATACAGTTCATTGACAATTGCCAGTACGAAGATTTCAAACATCATCGCCTGAACCATCGGGCCTTCAATGGTGATATCTAAACGACCTTCGCTATCGATACTGGCCTGAATAAAACGGCGTTTCAGTTGAAACAGTTCCAGATAGTCGACGAAATCGCTCTTGATAAAACGCAGACTTCTTAAATATTGCAACTCGTCTTCTTTGAAGTTGAGCTGACACAACAGATCAAGTTGATGATTGAGATCATCCAGAATATCCGTCAGTGGATAGACTGTATCTTCCAGATTACGACAACGAAAATGGTAGACACTATGCGTTTGCGGAAACTTGTGTAATACCACTTGTAACATGGTGAATTTGTACAAGTCAGTATCTAACAGGGAACGGATAATTGGAGCCATAACTAAGGAAATATCGCTGTGCTTATCTCAACATTAAAGCATAAAATTTTATGTAATATTGCAGGATTTACGTACAGCTAGCTGAATTCGCGACAAAAGTATCAGAGTATAATGGGTTTTATTTTGACAACTGGCCTTGGGTTTTCCCCTGTTCCTGAATGATTTTCTGCAGCTGTTTTTCCTGACCAATCACTTTGGCAAATTCAGCTGTGGTCTTTTGCCCGGTCTGCTTGGCTTGGACATCACAGTTGACCTGACGCAGCTGTTTGGCAATCGCAAATTCCATTTTAAACAGTGCCCCCATCAATGCGGTATTGCCTTTATTGTCGCGGGCGCAGCGATCAGCACCATGATTGAGCAAGGTCGTCACAATAGTTTGATGACCATAATAGGTCGCCATCATCAGTGGGGTAAAACCGGCACTATTGCGTACATCAACCGGAAAACCATACTTTAGAAATTCATGAATCACTTCGTGATTGCCGGTTTTGGCTGCGGCAAAAAACAATGCAACTAATTCCTGTTGTGAGCTCATCTGAACATTTTCCACAGTTTTAGCGGGGGAGGAGATCTCCTTGGCGGTGGCCACGTTTGCGAACATGGAACCTATCGCGAGAATACTGGCTAAAACTGCATGCTGCATAGCTTTCATGATGAACTCCAACAGAAATCAAATAGAGACATGAATCGAAAATGATTCTATTCAGATTAGATAAGATGAGTAAAACGGAGTGCCTGTAGAACTCCCCCTAGGGTGCAGGAAAGGTTTGGAGTTCTACAGGACTTTGCGGAGGTGAATTCTTAAACCCTAGTCACCAATCCTGATCGACCAATCGAAATCAGTCTTTGAGTTGTGCTGCTTTGGCTTTGACCGTTGCGATGTTGCCCTTCACCGCTTTGGTCATACGTGTACCGTAGTCGGCATCTGCCTTGTAGAAATAAGACAACATGATGTGCTTGGTTTCTGAATCTTTTACTGCACCTAAGTCCGCAGCCAGGTTCATAATCAGGT
This sequence comes from Acinetobacter sp. YH18001, assembly GCF_013416975.1. Classification (NCBI taxonomy): domain Bacteria; kingdom Pseudomonadati; phylum Pseudomonadota; class Gammaproteobacteria; order Moraxellales; family Moraxellaceae; genus Acinetobacter; species Acinetobacter sp. YH18001. Next base: position 54,608 of record NZ_VPEU01000008.1, read on the forward strand.
CATCTTTCTCTTTGGCAGTATACGAGCGGTACAGCTCACCTGCCTGCTTGAAGTTCTGCTCTTTCACACCGATTTGCTGTACATGACCCGATAATGGTGTTTGTACCGCACGTGCTTTTGCAGTTGCAGCTTTTGGCTCTTTGCGGCTTGGCTCATAGTTCACATCCGAGTCACGCTCAGATACGTTCATATAACCTTCCTGGTTGTTGTTATTTACAGCAACCACTGGACGGTTCACCGGAAGTTGCTGGTGATTCACACCCAGACGATACATTTGCGTATCTGAGTAAGAGAAGATACGGCCTTGTAGCAGACGGTCTTCCGATGGCTCAATACCCGGAACCAGATTACCTGGTGCAAATGCCGACTGTTCAGTCTCATTGAAGAAATTCTTTGGCATGCGGTTCAGGGTCAATGTCCCCACTTTCACTTCTGGAACTAAGTCAGTTGGCCAGATCTTGGTGGGATCAAGTGGATCAAAATCAAACTTGCCGAGATCTTTTGGATCCAGTACCTGGATATACAGATCCCATTTCGGGAAGTTGCCGGCATAAATGTTGTTATAAAGATCATTGGTCAAGTGATTGAAGTCTTTGCCCTGTTGCACGGCAGCTTCTTTCACATTCAAACCCTTCACGCCTTGTTGCGAGCGGAAGTTGAATTTCACATATTTGTATTCGCCCTTGTCGTTATATAGCTTGTAAGCATGTACACCGAAACCATCCTGTTCGCGGTAGCTGGTGGGCACACCTTGTTTGCCGTACACATAAGTCAGCATGTTGGTAGCCCATGGCTGGCTCGAAAGGAAGTCAAATACACGGTTGGCATCTTGTACGTTTGTCACCGGGCTTGGCTTCATTGCATGAATGAAGTCCGGGAATTTGATCGCATCACGGATGAAGAATACCGGTGTCTGGTTACCGACCAGATCCCAATTCCCTTCTTGAGTATAGAACTTGATCGCGAAACCGTGTGGGTCACGTAGGGTTTCCGGTGAACCTTTACCATGAATTACCGTAGACATACGGACAAAAACTGGAGTCTTAGTACCGGTCTTGAATAGAGAAGCAATTGTTAAGTCAGACAGGTCTTTAGTTGCAACGAATTCACCATAAGCCCCTGTACCACGCGCATGTACCACACGCTCCGGAATACGCTCACGACCAAAACGTTGTAGTTTTTGTACCAATTGAACGTCTTGAAGCAAGACTGAACCATTTGGGCCTGCTGTGATTGAGTTCTGGTTATCACCGACTGGCGCACCATTGTCTTTAGTTAGAGGAGCAGCTTGTGTGGCTGTGACAGTTGCAAGCATTGCAACCAGTAATGAACGCTTAAACATTTCTAAATCTCTCAATTTATTACCTTTCCTGCAGGTGCTAAGATATATAAAAACTAAAAATTGTTAAAACAGATTATTTTTATCACTTCAATCGTTTTAATGAATTTATAAAAATTAATCAATTGATTTTCAAATATTTAAAACTCATAAAAATTAGCATCTGATACTGCTTCAGGTTTTATTCTTGCTACAATCACGCCTATCTATCGTTATCAGTCAATATGTAAAATGCGTGCCTTATTACAAAGAGTTTTAGAAGCTAAAGTCGTGGTCAAGGGTGAAACCACTGGCGAAATAAATAAGGGAATTCTGGTTTTTCTGGGTCTGGGCAAGGACGACAATCTGGAAAAAGGTAAAAAGCTGATTGATAAGATATTGAAATACCGATTCTTTGATGATGAACAGGGCAAAATGGGCTGGAATGTCAGTCAGGCCGGAGGCGGTTTACTGCTGGTTTCGCAATTTACCCTGATGGCGCAAACCCAAAAAGGTTTACGTCCAGATTTTGGCCCTGCCATGCCACCTGCTGCTGCAAAAGAGCTGTATGAGCAACTGGTTGACTATGCAAAGTCACAATTTGAACATGTACAAACTGGTATTTTTGCAGCGGATATGAAAGTACATTTGGTCAATGATGGGCCGGTGACCTTTAATTTAGAAGTTGAATAGCGACATTATTTTCCACATTAAAAAGCCCTCAGATTCAGTAATCGAGATCAGGCAGGAAACTGTCTGGTTTTTTATTATTGTTATTCATAATGATATGGGGTAGCTGGAAACCTCATCCCCAACGGTCTGGGGCATCAGGTGTATTGTACCGCAAGATTAGAAAATAATTGTTTCTGCAAAAGATTTAAAAAATTAAGGAGCTTAGATCTAAACTCCCTAACTGACTGGCATTACCCAGATTGAAACTGGCTGAATCCTGCCCTCAGCCCTCCTTGAAAAAGGAGAGGAAGTCAGGAGCAGAGTTTTATTTACCCGTTTTTTCTTTAATAAACGCCCGGGCAAATTTAATTTTTTCTTTGACCGGTTTGGGCAATTTGGGTGGAATCATCTTCGCCACCTGGTTAAACCAGACCAGCAGGCCAAAGTCACCTTCCATTTTGATGGTACCACTTTGCATACCCGTCATGAATGCTGTCGGGTCACCTTTGACCAAGGTCTTTACACCCTGCTCACTATCAGCAAACTGCAATACAAAATCTGCTTTCTCTGCATCACCTGAAACCGTATCAATCTGGCCATTATTGACAATGATCTGACGTGCCATACCTTCATCTGTGCCAATCTGGATCCGGAATTGACGCTCATGTACCAGTTCAATAAATTTTGGGCTGGTACGTGCCAATTGCTTCATACGTAAAGCCAGACCCGCGACCAACAAGTCCAGTGGATCGGTACTCATATCAATAAGAGGAAGTTTTAACACAGGAATGGACGACAGTTTCATGGAGGATGCCTATTCTAATTGTACGAAAATTGACAAATATCCTAGCATAATTCTTGGCTAGGTTGATTAAGCAGTTTGTATCATATTTCTAAGCTAAAAAATGCACCCGTGGGTGCATTTTTTCTTTGCGATTTGTAGACTTAACGGCTCGAAAGCTGCTGCTGGTCATCTTCATAGACTGGCGTATGTTCGATACAACGGCGTTTTGCCAAGGCACGCTCTGCACGACGGTCTTCACGCAATAATAAGAAAGTGACCACCATCATGACTGCTGTCAATGCACTCAGATAACTATAGGTCATTGGCAGATCAAACCAGGCTTGTGTGCCTACACGAATCATCTCAATCAAGCCCCAGACCAACATCCCGGCTGCCATAAAACTCAACCAGCGACGATAAGGCGAGAAGAACACAGCAACTACAGCTGCAGCGACTAAACTGAAGCCCACGATCGTTGCTAAATTCGCTGTTACCATATAAACCCCTCCATCCAAATAGATAGTTTGCCTGTTTGATATTGCAACGGTTCTATCTATTGAATTTCGTTCAATCAATAAAATGGAATCTGTTGATTTGTATCTCTATGCCTGCATTATGCTGAGTTTTTTGCATAAAAAAAGTCCTGTGATCTGGTCTCACGACATACTTTGTCGCGATATTATATTGTCATTACATTTTTTGCTTTTGGCATTTTTGTGGATCAATGACTGCGTCAATGTTGGCGTGTCATTACAAAATTATCAGGGCTGTTATTGACTGAAAAAATTATTTTTCCGTTTAAGATGATCGATGTTTTTATAGTCAACCTTCTCTGCTGGCTTGGTCACCTTGGTCCAAAGGCAATCAAAAAACGCGACCCTGAGGTCGCGTTTATTCTATCAAAAAGAGTGTTTATGCCTGATTCAGGTCTTTATCGTGTACCCCGAGCAGATACAGTACCCCGTCCAGTCCCACACTGGAAATCGCCTGAGTGGCATTTTGACGCACCAGTGGCTTGGCACGGAAAGCCACACCGAGTCCTGCAATCGATAACATTGGCAAGTCATTGGCACCATCACCGACTGCAATGGTCTGTTCCAGGGAAATTCCCATCTCTTTGGCAATTTCGCCAAGCAATAAAGCTTTACGCGCGCCATCAACAATATGACCTTTGACTTCACCCGTGACTACGCCATCCTGAACATCAAGCGCATTGGCATGTACTTCATCAATATCCAGTTTGCCTTGCAGATATTCGGCAAAGTACTGAAAACCACCCGACAGAATTGCAGTACGGTAACCCAATGCTTTTAAAGTCGAAATCAGGCGTTCAGCACCCTCGGTAATGGTCAGGCGCTCGGCAATTTTCGGCAGTACCGATGCATCCATGCCTTTCAATAAAGCCACACGGGCACGGAAACTGGCCTGAAAATCAAGTTCACCTTGCATGGCGCGTTCGGTGATTTCAGCAACCTGCGCACCGACCCCTGCTTCAATCGCCAGTTCATCAATCACTTCCTGTTCGATCAGGGTCGAGTCCATATCAAAACAGACCAGACGGCGGTTACGGCGATAGGCATTGTCTTCCTGAACCGCAACATCGACATTCAGTTCACTGGACAAACGCAAACAGGCAGCACGCATGGCTGCGGCATCCAGCATTTGTCCTTTTAAACCAAATTCGATACAGGCACGTTTCGGACCGGTACTGCTGCCATCCAGGGCCGGACGGCCAGACAGACGGGTTACGGTTTCAATATTAAAACCCTGAGCCGAGACAATCTGGGTCACGGCCTGCAAATGAGAGGCATTTAATTCAGGGGCCAATGCCGTTACGATATAACGTGTGCGCCCACCCTCTTTGACCCACTGATCATATTCAGTCGCAGAGATCGGTTTAAAGCGCACAGTTAACCCGATATCATGTGCTAGAATCAGGATTTCCTTCATGGCTAATGCTGTCGCCGTTTGGTCATCAGACGCTACAACAATACCTAAGGTTAACTGATTATGAATAACCGCTTGCCCCACATCTAAAATCTGTAGGGAATGGGCGGACAAAACCTGCATTAATCGTGTAAATTGATTAGGCTGGTCAGGTCCTAAAAATGATATAAGAATGATTTCTCGCATGAATTGACTCGGGTCTGAGCTACAACTATTGTTAGAATCATAATCGAAATTGAACAGAATTGCCTTGGAAGTTTACGTTGAATGCGCCTAGACAAGGGCTATTTGCTAGCCTATTGATTGTAAGTTTTGCTCTGCATACCTTTTTACTGGTATTGGCAACCACTCACCAACTGAATGAAAACCGCACCAGTCAGGGGCAGCTGATCACCAGTCAACTGGTGACAGACAGCCTGTCCGAGCTGGAACCCGCCAATCGTGTTTCTCTGGCTTTGCTGGCAAATCGTTATGCGACCAACCCGAGTGTGGCTTCGATTCGAATTCTGGATGCGAAAGGTCAGGTTTTAGCCACCGGTGGACTGACCAAAACTCGTGATGGTGAAGTTTTTGTCCGTGATGCACTGCAAAACGAGAAAAAAGTCGGTCTGATTGAAATCACCCTGATTGAGCCAAGTATGGGTGAAATTCTGCGGACGCAATGGCTGGCGATTCTGTTCTCTTTCATTATTCATGCTTTGATTTGGGTGGCGTACCGCGCGATCGCGCGTCCTAGCCGAACCGAATATCTGGCACGCATTAACAATGAATCCCGTTTAAAATTCGAGATTCAGACCCTGACCCAAGCTCTGGAACAGGAAAAGCACAATGCTGCGCTGGCCATTGCCCAAGCCCAGCAGGCAGTAAAAAATAAAGCCAAAGAAAAAGAACATAAGCCAGCTGTACTGGAAAGCGATAGCCTGAGCTTGAATATCCAGTTCTATGATCCAAAACAGTTACTCGATAGCGTGAATAAAACCGTATCGGTGCCTTATTTCAACCTGTGTCAGATTTTCCTGAATAAAGCCACTGAACTCTGTGTGCAGCGCTACAAACTGAATGGCAGTGATATTAGTACTGTGCATAAATTTGATGAAAAAGGTGCCACTATCAGCATTGCGGCAGACAAGCCAAATGCCTTGGCCTGCCTGACCATGATCAGTGCGGTATTCCAGTTACTCTCGGAGGTACTGTATAAACGCTATCGTGAAGAAAAACGTTTTGTACTGCAAACCCGTAGTGCAATTGCGTCTAAAGTCGAGGAGATGCAGCTCAGCTCGGTGCAGGCCTCTGAGCGTCTTAGCCAGCACCTGGTCGCAAAAGAAAGTGCCTTACATGTCCCGAATAGCTTGCTGAAAGATGTGAGCGAACATTTCCAGCTGGTCAGTATGCCGAATCCAACCAATGTCCTGACCCGTCATGCCTTTGTGGTAAATGGCATGGATGCAGAAACGGCTGAACTGGCACAGACTTTTAGAACCGAGATTTTAAAATCCAAACAGTCCAAAGCCTCATAAAGGTTGTACAGTACAAAGCCCGACTTTAAATCGGGCTTTTTTATGCGCAGAATTTTTAAGCTGTTACTCGTCAAGTTCTATTATTCAGCGCCTTGCAGCAATTAAAATCACTGCCGCATTTTAAAACTCTAGCTGTCTGTATCCAGATTTTGCTTTGGCTCTAATGTCGTTACCCTGCTTTTGGCTGCCCAATAGGTGGCCAGAGCTGGCCCTGAAATATTGTGCCATAAGCTAAAGATTGCACTGGGCAAAGCCGTAAGTGGAGAAGCTGCAAAATGGGTCGCAGCCAAAGCCACACCCAGACCCGAATTCTGCATTCCCACCTCAATCGATACCGCACGACAGTCTATTTCCGCCAGCTTAAAGATACGACTGGCCCAATAACCCAGCAAATAACCGAGACCATTATGCAAGACCACAATCCCCAAGATCAGTAGTCCAGATTGCAAAATCTGAGCTTTGCTGCCGGCAATAATTGCTGCCACAATCGCGACAATGGCAATCACAGAAATCAGCGGCATCACCTGAATATAGGCATTTACTTTTTGCTTGAGCAGACTCCGTACAATCAAGCCCAGAAGAATTGGAAATAGCACCACTTGTAGAATCGACACCAGCATGGATAAGGCATTGATCTCGATCCATTGGCTGGCCAAGAGATAAAAAATCGCAGGGGTCAGAATCGGAGCCAATAAGGTTGAGACGGAAGTACAGGCCACAGACAGAGCAGTATTGCCTTTGGCCATATAGGTAATGACATTGGAGGCAGTACCACCCGGACAGCAACCGACCAGTATCACCCCGATCGCAATTTCCGGCGGCAACTGGAACAATTGACACAAGAGAAAAGCCAGACCCGGCATCACTACAAACTGGGCCACGACCCCAATCCCGACAGCTTTCGGACTTTGTAGCACACTTTTAAAATCACCTACGGTCATGGTCATGCCCATACCAAACATGATGATGCCCAGCATCCATGGAATATAAGCGCGTAACCAGACAAAGCCCTCGGGCAGCATTAAGGCAATGCCGGAAAACAGCAGCACCCATAAAGCAAAGGTTTTTTGGACAAATTGGCTAAACTGGAGCAAGGCTGACATGGGGTTCATCCAGGGGTACAAAGGGAGAATAATAACAAGATAAAACAGGCATCTCTCAATACCAGAAATCTGAAGATTTAAATGCGCCGAAGATCAAATAAATATCCGAAGCGCATCATGATAAAATTTTAAACCGGCTGAACGATATCTTTGGTATAGATGCGTTTTACCCCATGCGCCAGCATATCTTGCCAGGCATGTTGCAAGGAACCATTCAGATCAATGCCCTTGCTGGCATCGGCAATGACATAGGTCTTAAAGCCCAGTTTGCAGGCATCGATGGCGGTCCAAGCCACACAGAAATCGGTAGCAATCCCAACCACAAATACCGTATCAATACCACGTTCACGCAGATAGCCGGCCAAACCGGTTGTGGTTTTCTGATCTGCTTCCATAAAGGCGGAATAACTGTCAATCCGGGAATCAAAACCCTTGCGGATAATCAGTTGCGCTTGCGGTAAATTTAAATCCGGATGCAACTCGGCATCTACTGTCCCCTGCACACAATGCTTTGGCCATAAAACCTGAGTGCCATAATCCAGCTGAATGCTGTCATAAGCCGCTTTAGCGGGGTGATTGTCTGCAAAAGAAATATGGTTTTCTGGATGCCAGTCCTGCGTCAGGATAATATTTTGAAAATACTGCCCCAATAAATTGATATTGGGGATAATCTGGTCAGCATTGGCCACTGCCAGATTACCCCCTGGGGTAAATCCTCTTTGTACATCTACGACCAGCAAAGCGATATTATTTTGCATGTATTTTCATCCATTGAAATCTCGATTTATGTCCAAGCATAGCGCAAATTGTTATCGGATTTTTAGAGCGGCTGCTAAAAACCCTGTGACTGCATATTCTGATTCTGCCTGTTTTTAACCGCACTGCGGATCTGATTCCTTGAATTTTAAACACAAAAAAGCCTGCAAAAGCAGGCTTTTTCAAATCTTGGCCTATTACACTTTGGTACGGTTCACCAGGAATAGCATACACAGTGCAGAGATGATGATACATGGGATTGCGGCTGTAATTACCCCTGCGGCACCAAAACCTGCCACCAGGAGCTGACCTGCGATGACTGGGCCTAGCATGGCACCAATACGACCGACTGCAGAAGCAACACCGACACCGGTACCGCGCACTTCTGTTGGATACACGATACTACCGAAGGCATAAAGTACACCCTGACAGCCAATTACGAAGGCACCTGCCAATGCTGCTGCCATATACATCTGGTTCAGTGAGCTTGCACCATTTAGTGCCAATAGACCTGCAAGAATACCGCCATACATCAACAGGATCACATACGCTTTTTTCCAGCGATCGGTCAGCATACCCAGGATAATTGTACCAATCGTCGCCGTGACCATGAAGTAGAACTGTGCGGTTGAACCATCCTTACGGCTAAAGCCAAGTTCCATAAACAATGAGGGTAACCAGCTCAACATGATGTAAACCACCATCAGCGTAAAGAAGTAGCTGATCCAGATGCACATGGTACGTAACAGGTTGTCCGAATTAAACAGGTCCTTAAATGAACCTTGTGGTGCAACGGCAAGTTCTGCTGCAGTTTTGTTCTGTGTTTTCAGGTATTCCTTCGATTCAGGCAAAAATAGCATCATCAATGGAATTGCAAAAATCGGTAACAAGCCGCCCAGATAGAAAACATTTTTCCAGTTGGCACCAAATTCAGTCGCAGCAATTAAAGATAAAATCGCAGCACCCACAGGCATACCGCAATACATCAAGCCGACTGCACGACCACGATTTTGCGGCGATACCGCTTCAGAAGCGAGTGTGATGAGAATCGGCATCGCACCGCCCAGACCTGCTCCGGCCAGAAAACGTACTGCCAGCAGACTGTTAAAGCTATTGACCCAAACTGTACATAAAGTGAATATGGCAAATGTTGCTGTCGACCAGATCAACACTTTCTTACGGCCGATACGGTCTGCAAATCGACCGCCGATCAGTGCACCGGGTAATAAACCCAGAATCCCTGCACTAAAAAACACACCCAACTGGGAACTATCGAGACCGAAGTGTTCACGCACACCGGCTGCAGCAATACCAGCAGCCTGAATATCCAAGCCTTCAATCACCGCTATCAGAAAACAGATCGCGACCGTGACGATAGCATGCTTATTGTCTGATTTTTCCATTGGATTATCCTTGTTCAATCAGCGTTACAAAAGAAAGACCATCATCTATGAGCCTGAGCGCAGAAATAACTATCAATAAGTTGAACGTTTTACTTGGATATCCCCACAGCAGCTGAAGCAGCTCCATCTAACAAACCTTGAGATAAAGTCGCAAAAGCAATTAATCAAAAAGTTTTAAAATTCACAATTTATGCTTTAAGACTTATACATCAAGTTAAGAAACCAACCGATTAGAAAAATATTATGCAATTCATTGATATTAAAAAAAGATTAATAGATTCAATTTTTCAACCTGTTTACATCAGCTTAGCCTCCAGACAAAGATGTTTTACATATAGATTCATCCAATAAAAATATTAATTCAGCAGCTAAAAACAACGAAATTCACGACTTGGCCGAGATTTTTACTCAAATCGAGCTAATTTTGCAGACAAAATTCCATAATATCTTGCTGAGCCGGGACTTAAGTCGCAGTTTGACCACAGTATTTCGCCGGATAAATCATCTAATTTATTACTTGATTGTTTTCAAAAGGCTTTGTATAAAGAATTGAGTGGCTTTGACTAAAGCATATTGTTCTTATGCGTTTGATCAGTCATAATTTGCATAAGCAATCTTCAATTCAGCGCAAGTCCATTGAATTTGCTATAAATCAAAATACAAATCCATCCCAATTTATGTTTTCTCATTCCTTTCGGATGGACAAATAGGATAGTTTTTTAAAATGACTCAGCAAGCACAGACCATTCAAGGTTCCATAGTCGCAATCGTCACCCCTATGTTTGAAGATGGCAGCGTAGATTGGAAGGGTCTCGAGAAGCTGGTTGAATGGCATATTGCAGAGGGCACCAACAGTATTGTTGCCGTTGGAACGACAGGCGAAGCCTCGACCCTGAGCATGAGTGAACACACCCAGGTGATCAAAGAAATCATTCGTGTGGCCAACAAACGTATTCCTATTATTGCCGGCACAGGCGCAAACTCGACCCGTGAAGCCATCCAACTTACCCGTGAAGCCAAAGAGCTCGGCGCCGATGCTGCTCTTCTGGTGACGCCTTATTATAACAAACCGACCCAGGAAGGCTTGTACCAGCATTATAAAGCTGTGGCTGAAGCGGTCGATCTTCCGCAGATTCTGTATAATGTCCCTGGCCGTACCGGTGTCGACATGCTGAATGAAACCGTGATTCGTCTGGCCGATATTCCACAAATCGTCGGGATTAAAGATGCGACGGGTGATGTACCGCGTGGTGCTGAACTCTTGCAAGGTCTGAAAGACAAAGACATGGTGGTCTACTCAGGTGATGATGCAACGGCATATCAGCTGATGGGTCATGGCGCCAAAGGCAATATCTCGGTCACAGCGAATGTGGCTCCGAAAGCCATGAGTGAAGTGTGTGCCGCTGCCATTACAGGTAATGCTACAGACGCTGAACAGTTAAATACTCAGGTTGCAAATTTACACAATATTTTATTTTGCGAATCAAACCCAATTCCTGTGAAATGGGCACTCCATGACATGGGCTTAATTGGTACTGGCATTCGCCTTCCATTAACACCACTTGCAGAACAATATCGCGCTCCGCTTCATGAAGCACTGGTCGAAGCGGGCGTTATTAAATAAAAGAGCACAAGATTATGCAATTACGTTTAGGACTTAGCCTTACACTTTCAGTATTCAGTTTGGCAGGTTGTAGTTCAATGGCCTTTAATAACGGCACTTTAGACTATAAAGAAACTACAACTCTGGACGCTTTACAATATCCTGAAGGCGCCATGGTACGTCCTGCAACGCCATTGTATCCTGCTCCAACAGTCGATCCGCTTGCAATTGAAAATGCACCGAAGCTTGAAAACCAGCGTGGCAACCGTTTTGCCTTGCCACGCCCTCAGGCCCAGACTGAAAACACCGCTCAAGCTGAGCTGACTGAAAGCAATGCTGTTGGTAAACCACAGTTGGTCACAGACGGAAATCTTAATCCGCTGCTTAAAATTGACGGAAATTCTGCTACAATTTGGCAATATACGCTTGCCACCCTCAGCAGCCTGAATCATAGCATCGTTGCGCAGAATAAAAACCGTTACGAAGTCACGATTCGGGTCGACCAGCAAACCTATGTATTAAGATTATCTTCTGTCGGTTCAAGTAATAACCTCGCTGTGTTCAATGCCGATAACAGTTTTGCCGACCGTGAAAAAGCCGCAGAACTGCTCAACCAGATTTACCAAAATTGGCCAGCCTAGACATTTCTAGGCATTTTTTTTTGTAAAAGGTTCCCTCATGTTAAAACAAACCTTGCTCTATACTGGTAAAGCGAAATCTGTCTACACCACAGACAGTTCAGACCATCTGATTTTAGTCTTTCGAGATGATGCCTCTGCATTCAATGGCGAAAAAATCGAGCAACTAGATCGTAAAGGCAAGGTGAACAACCGTTTTAACGCCTTCATCATGGAAAAGCTGGCAGAAGCGGGTATTGAAACTCACTTTGAAAAGCTGCTGACTCCAAATGAAGTGCTGGTGAAAAAACTGGATATGATCCCGGTTGAATGTGTGATTCGTAACTATGCAGCAGGTTCTTTATGCCGCCGTTTAGGTGTTGAAGAAGGTAAAGAACTGACTCCATCTACATTCGAATTGTTCTTTAAAGACGATGCGCTTGGCGATCCAATGGTCAATGAATCGCAAGCGATTGCTTTAGGTTGGGCGACTGCTGAGCAACTGGAAAAAATGAAAGAATTGACTTACCAAGTCAATGACGTGCTAAAAGCATTGTTTGATGCCGGCAACATGATTCTGGTCGACTTCAAACTTGAATTCGGTGTATTCCATGACCGTATCGTTTTGGGTGATGAATTCTCTCCAGACGGTTGCCGTCTATGGGACAAAGACACCAAGAAAAAACTCGACAAAGACCGTTTCCGTCAAGGTTTAGGCGGTGTGGTTGAAGCCTATGAAGAAGTGGCGGGTCGTTTAGGTATTAACCTCGACAACATCTAATGGCATAGTCCATTGCTTCAAAAAAACCGAGCTCAACAGCTCGGTTTTTTATCCCTGATTTTTTGGCTGGGCCAGATTAACCTTTTAAGCTTTAATCGAAAAAATAAATATTACAGATAAAAATGATCGCTTTTACATTGGCAAGCCTATGGTCTAATATCATCACATACCAGGCAAATCAGTGAGCTGATTGATTTAACTCAAGGTTTGCCGACCAGATTGATCGCCTACCCTCTAGGATGTTCTCTCCCTTAAAAAACATCCTAATTTCTGCCCAATTCGCCTTGAATTGGGCTTTTTTTTGCCTGAGTTTAATCTATTTGTGTACTGATATTATTGCTGCTGTTGCTGTTGTTGCCAACGGCGTTGCTGTAAGCGCTCTCCTTCAACTTCACGTTTATTGCGTGCCGACTCATACAGTTTGGTATCCTTCAGTTCTGGCGGCATATAGTCTTGCAGCACAAAATGCTCAGGATAATGATGCGGATACAGATAATCCACCCCGTAGCCCTGTTCTTTCATCAGCTTGGTCGGTGCATTTCTCAAATGCAAAGGCACCGGCAAATTCGAGGTTTTATCTGCAAGCTCCATTGCCTTGTTAATTGCCAGATAGGTGCTGTTACTTTTGGCACTGGTGGCTAAATACACCGCACATTGTCCTAAAATAATCCGGCATTCCGGCATGCCGACGGCCTGCACCGAACGGAAACATTCACCCGCCAGCAATAAGGCATTCGGATTGGAATTACCGATATCTTCAGAAGCTGCAATCAGCATACGGCGGGCAATAAATACCGGATCTTCACCGCCTTTGAGCATGCGTGCCATCCAGTACAGCGCTGCATCGGGATCACTGCCGCGAATTGATTTTATAAAAGCCGAGACCAGATCATAATGCTGTTCACCGGACTTGTCATAACGGGCAATATTTTGCTGTGCCACTTTCACCACCCCTGCATTGGTGATGATATTTTCCATATCCGGTTCAAAAGTACTGGCAATCAGATCAAGTAAATTCAATGCTTTACGGGCATCACCTGCTGCGAACTGCACCAAGGCATCAAATTCTTCAATCAGGATATGTCGTTCCTGCAAAAAACGGTCATTTTGCAAGGCTTGTGTGAGCAGAGTCTGAATCGATTCCGCACTCAACGCATTCAGGCTATACACCTGACAACGTGACAATAAGGCACTATTCACTTCAAAAGACGGGTTTTCGGTAGTGGCACCAATTAAGGTAATTTTCCCTTTTTCGACCGCATTTAACAGTGCATCCTGCTGGGATTTATTAAAGCGGTGAATTTCATCAATAAACACCACTGGCGTCAGCAGATCACCACCATCGGCAATCACTTCACGCAGCTCTTTCACTCCGGTATTCAGGGCAGACAGACTGATAAAAGGCCGATCTACCGCTTGTGCCAACAGTAAGGCAATGGTGGTTTTTCCAACGCCGGGTGGTCCCCAGAAAATAATCGACGGTAGATGACCCTGATCAATCATCTGGCGTAAGGGCGCCTGTTCCCCCAGCAAATGTTCCTGCCCGATAATCTCTGCAAGGTCACGTGGTCTTAAGCGTTCTGGAAGCGGGATATGACTATCTGACATGTTATTATTGGCTCAAACTAAATTCTGATCTCATTCTAACACCAGCAGTTTTGATTCCAAGATTGCAAACATAAAGCATAAAAAATTAATTTATGTAGAAATCCTCTATTTTTTTAATTCTGAATGAATTAATCTTCATAAAAGCAAGTAATTTGAACATGATTAATTGTGAATTAATTACAGTGTAATTTTCATATTGTTTATTCTAATTAAAAGAAACTTATGTCGCCCTTTGGGTATTTTTTGGGTTGTATTGGTGAATGCATGAAGCATGATAAATTTGAACAGGGAGCTGTGAGCCAGTCGGAACCTCTGCTGGCAACATCACTGAGTTCAACCCCTGTTCATCTGTCTGAATTAATTCAGCTTCAAAAACTGATTGATGCCTTACCCCAACCTCTCTGGGTCAGTAGCAAAACACATCTGCACTATTTTAACGCCGCCATGACCGATTATCTTGGTGTGAACCTGAATGAACCGGGCAATATATCGTGGCAGAGTTTCATTCATACCGAGGACTTACAGCTGTTTTCGAAGCTGTGGCATGCGGCACTGGATCAGCATCAGAATTTTGAAACCCAGTGCCGGATTAAACGCAGCGATACTCATTATCGCATGTGTACGCTGGCGGTAAAATTCCATCATGCACCTGAACATCTGTTGCAGTGGGCGGTTTCACTGACCGATGTACATGATTATTTTGAAATCCAGCAACAACTGTCTCAAATCGTTTCAACCCAGGAAAATATGCTGGATGCCAGCGCAGACTGCATCCATATTATCAGTCCTGAAGGTCAAATTCGGCATAGTAACCAGTGCTGTGGCCTGATTGCGGAAACCGAAACCGTAACACAGGCTCAGGACAGTTCATTGTCCTGGTTGAACTGTTTAGCACCTGAAGCCCGAAAATCCGGACAACGCGCACTGAAACAGGCAGCCCTAGGCTTAAATAGCCGTTTTTCTAGTAAAATTCAGAGCAAAGACCAACCGATCCAATATTGGGATCATCTGCTGACCCCAATTCTGGATCAGCACAATATTACCCAAAGCATCCTCTGTGTCTCACGCAATATCAGTCAGCAAAAAATTGCAGAAACCCGCTTAAAAGAAGCCATTAAACGAGATGAACTGACTGGTCTGTATAATCGCAGTACCTTCTATAAAACCTTTAAACAGGTGCTATGGAAAGCGCAACAACAGCAGACCAAGGCGGGTCTACTGCTGATTGATCTGGATTATTTCCGGCACATCAATGACACCCTAGGTCATATTGCTGGCGATCATCTACTCCATGTTCTGGGTCAGCGTTTCCAGGCCTGTTTCGGCCCGAATACCATTGTGGCCCGTTTGGGTGGAGATGAATTTGCGGTTCTGGTGAAAAATCTGGAAAGTGAAGAACAGCTGCTGGCCACGGCACAACTGGCCTATAGCCAGCTGGATCAACCGATCAATTATATTGGCGACAGTATCAGCAGTGCCATGAGTATTGGCTGTGCTATCTATCCACGTGATGCATTAAATACTTCGAACCTGTTGAAATGTGCCGATATTGCTCTAAATGATCTGAAAAATAGTGGTCGTGGCGGCATCCGCATGTTTAATCAGGACATGTGTGGTTCGCTGGAAAATATGACCAAGCAGCTGACTTTGGCCCGCAAGATTATTCTGGCCGATCAGATCATTCCCTACTATCAACCCAAAGTCCGTCTGTCTGATGGTGTGGTGATTGGTTTTGAAGCACTGTTACGCTGGCAAGATCAGGATCAGCAGGTGCAACTGCCTTCCGAGATTTTTGGTGCCTTTCAGGACTATGAGCTGGCCTCACGTATCAGTGAAACCATGCAACTGAAAGTCTTTGCCGATATGAGTCGCTGGCAGGCCCAAGGACTGGATCTGTTACCGATTTCAATCAATGCTGCACCGGTTGAATTTTTGCGCGATGACTATGCTGAAAAAATGTTGGCCCGCCTGTCCAATTTTGATATTCCTGCGCATAAGGTGGAACTGGAAATTACTGAACAAAGCCTGTCCGAGCATGGTGCCAATTATGTGATCCGGGCCCTGAACCTACTGAAACAGGCCGGAATCCAGATCTCACTGGATGATTTCGGCACCGGGCATTCTTCACTAACCCGTTTACAAGACTATCCGGTGGATTGCATCAAAATTGACCGCAACTTCGTCGAGCGTATGAACAGTGACCCGTCCGCCTTGGCGATTGTCAAAGCCATTACCCAGATTGGTTCCAGTATTGCTTTGGATGTTCTGGTCGAAGGCATCGAAAATACCGAACAACTCGATACCCTGATCCATTGTGACTGTCAGATTGGACAAGGCTTTTATTTCTATCGTCCGATGGCCAGTGCTTCGGCTCAGGCCCTACTGCATCCGGTAGCTCAGAAACGCTAAGGCAGACAGGTTTAACGCACCCAACGCACGATATAGTCTTCGATGTCGTCTTCAGGAATGTCGGCTTCACTCAGGCAGCGCCCTGCTGCCGACTTGCGTGCCTGAATCACACTTTCCCGTGAACCGCTGATCAGATAATGCCAGGATGGCAGGTTTTTGCCCTGCTCGACCCGGCGATAAGCACAGCTTGAAGGCAACCAGTGAATCGTTTCCAATTTTTCTGGCGTGAGCTGAATACAGTCTGGCACATAGTGCAAACGCTCTGGATAATTGGAGCAACGCGCAGTCGTACAATCCAGCAGTTTGCAGGCCACTTTGGTATAAGCGACTTCCTGGGTATCTTCATCTTCCAGTTTAATCAGGCAACAGAGTCCGCAACCATCACACAAGGCTTCCCACTCGGCTTGCGTGAGTTCGGCAAGGCCATAGTTTTTCCAAAATTCGGGACGTAAAGTATCGGTCATGATCAGGTCGGCGTACTCAAAAATCAGCTGATTATAGCAGCCCAAACCGCGCAGACCTACCGCTCAAATTCTTATTACCATCACGTAAACTATTGTTAAATCATAGACAGTTCGTCAACAAAACACTAACAGTCGCTGGAATCGTTTATTTCTATACTAAATTTGAAAATAAAAACACATGGAGAATATATATGTTTCGCTGGGCTATTATTTTTGCTGTTATTGCATTAATTGCGAGTCTACTTGGTTTCGGTGGAGTAGCAGGCTTATCTAAGGATTTTGCAATTATCTTGTTAGTAATTGCGGTGATTCTTGCGATCGTTGGATTTCTTTCCCGCGGTAAGGTCTAGATTCAGTTTAGATTGAGTCGAAGCAAGTATGATCCTTCGAAAAAAACAAGAGCCTTCTGGCTCTTGTTTTTTTATGGGTATTTTAATGATCTGTTTTGATCAAAAATACTTCTTTTAAGATGAACTTAGGGCTTTAAATGACGTGGTCTAAAACCTGCCACCAGCAAGGCTGCAACATACGCTACCACACCGACAACACATAAGATCAATACTTCTACCACACGCATCCATTGTGATACATCTGCGTTATACCAACTCAGGGCATAGGCCAGAGCTGCAATCATCACCACATTGGCAAACATGAATTGCAGGAAGATTTTTTTCCAGTGCGCCCCAAAACGGAAAATATGACGCTTATGCAGATAGTAATAAAGCAGGCCGGCATTCACCATGGCTGAACCGGTCGATGCCAGTGCCAGTGCCATATGTTCTGCTTCCCAGTCAATCAGCTTGAAAATACCGATAAAAATCACGTTCAGGATTGCATTGGCAGCCACAGCCATCAGACCGACACGCACCGGTGTTTTGGTATCCTGCTGTGCATAGAAACCCGGGGCAAAGACTTTAATCAACATAAAGGCAATCACACCACCGCTCATACATTGCAACGCCAGAGCCGTCATTTGAGTATCTTCAAAGCTGAACTGACCACGTTCAAACAGGGCCTGAATGATCGGGGTCGACAGCATAAACAAGGCAATACTGGCCGGTAAACCTGCCATTACAATCACTTTAGCGGCCCAGTCCATCATGCCGCGGAATTTTTCCGGATTCTGCTCGGTATGTCGTGCCGATAAAGATGGCAAAATGACAGTACCAATTGCTACACCAATCAGGCCAAGCGGCAACTCGGTCATACGCTCGGCACTATACAGCCAGGACACCGAACCATCCTGCATGAAAGATGCCCAGATGGTATTCAGCAGCAGGTTAATTTGCGTGACGGATACACCAAATAAAGCCGGCAGCATCAATTTCATGATGCGATCCACGCCTTCATGCTTGAAGTCAATTTTAGGTGGGATCAGCAGGTTTTTACGCCACAGTTCAGGAATCTGAATCGCCAGCTGTAAAATACCGGCAATGATCACTGCCCAGCCCAGTGCCATAATCGGCTCTGCCATATGCGGAGTCAGCCAGAGCGCGCCAGCAATCATGGCGACATTGAGCAAGACCGGTGCAAAGGCCGGTGTACTAAAAGAACCATAACTGTTCAGAATACTGCTGGCAAAAGCCGTCAGTGACATGAACAGTAAATAAGGAATGGTCAGGCGGAACATGTCAGTCGCCAAGGCGAATTTTTCAGGATCGCTATGGAAACCGGGCGCATAGATATACATGATCAACGGTGCAGCAATCACTGCAAACATGGTCAGCAGACTCATTACCGTTGCCAGACAGCCAAATACCCGGCTAATCAGAATCTGCACTTCGGCATGGGTACGACTGGTTTTGTATTCGGTCAAAACCGGAATAAAGGCCTGTGAAAATGCCCCTTCGGCAAATAAGCGCCTGAAAAAGTTTGGAATACGAAATGCGACCACGAAGGTATCGAAGTCCTTACCCGCACCAAAGACATTCAGTAAAACAATATCTCGAACCAATCCCAGTACACGTGACAACATGGTCATCGCACTGACAATGACGGTCGAACGCCAAAGCGCCATCTTATTCACCTAATGTATAAATTTGTGGCTATTGTAATGAAACCTCTGTCAGAAGTTCATTGCTTAATTGCATCCCTCAAGCGAGGTTGAGGTATTTTTATAATGCTGTAACTGGCGACGAAAATCAGCCCAGTTAAAATACGGTCCCGGATCGGTCTTACGGCCTGGGGCAATATCCGAATGTCCGGCAATATGCTGCTGAATTTTAGGATAATAATCTTGCAAACAGGCAGTGACTTTGATCAAGGCGGCATACTGTACCGGTTCAAAAGGCAAGTCGTCACTGCCTTCCAGCTCGATGCCAATCGAATAATCATTACATTCTTTTTTACCCAAATAGGTCGAACGTCCGGCATGCCAGGCACGGTCATTAAAATTGACGAATTGCAGTACCTCACCAGAACGCAAAATCAGCAGATGGGTCGAAACCTGCATCCCTTCAATGCTTTGAAAATAGGGATGGACTGACCAATCCAGTTGATTTTGAAAAAACTGTTCAATATAACCGCCGCCAAACTGTGAGGGTGGCAGACTGATGTTATGCACCACAATGAGCTGAATCTCGGTATTGTCCGGACGCTGGTTAAAATTGGGAGAGGGAATGTGACGTGCGCCCATCAGTTGTCCATTCTTAACCTGAAACTCGGCTGCCTGTTGCATAAAACCATTCTCTCCAAAAATAAAATCTGCACGATCAGGGTTGCAGCCGGCTTCATGCTAAAACTTTCAGGCACAAATCTCAATTCATCCCGGCAGACTGTAGGAAAAATCGCTCATTTTTTATGTAACAGTGCTAAGATAATGCGCAATTTTCACGGCTTAAAAGATACGGAAATACTCATGCGCATATCTCAAGCGTTGCTAGACCAGTCGATTCAGATCAATATCCAACAGGCACTTTCAGAAGATATTGGTGACGGTGATATTACTGCCCTGCTGACCCCTGAAGATGAACAGGCCACTGCCACGATCATCAGCCGTGAAGATATGATACTGGCCGGGCAACCTTGGGTGAATGCCTTGATTCAGGCCTATGATCCAAGTGTTGAAGTGATCTGGCTAAAAAATGAGGGTGATCAGGTTCAAGCCAATGAAACTTTCCTGAAACTGGCCGGTTCTGCACGCAGTTTATTGACTGTGGAACGTCCTGCGCTGAATTTTGTCCAGACACTGTCTGCCGTTGCGACGAAAACAGCGCATTATGTCAAACAATTGGATGGCTTAAATACCAAGCTGCTGGATACCCGTAAAACCCTTCCTGGCCTGCGTATTGCACAAAAATATGCCGTTGCCATTGGTGGTGGGCAGAATCATCGTCTGGGTTTATTCGATGCCTTTTTGATTAAAGAAAATCATATTATGGCCGCTGGCGGAATTGTTCAGGCGATTGCCAAGGCACACCAGATTGCGCCGGGCAAACCGGTCGAAGTGGAAGTGGAAACCTGGGATGAACTGAATCAGGCCTTAGAGGCCAATGCGGATATCGTGATGCTGGATAATTTCAGCCAGCAGCAAATGATTGAGGCAGTACAGCATGTGGCCGGACGTTGCAAACTGGAAGCATCTGGCAATATCACGATTGATAATTTACGTGAAGTTGCCAGTAGCGGTGTCGATTATATTTCGATGGGTGTCTTGACCAAAGATGTCAAAGCTGTGGATTTATCGATGCGATTTAATGCTGAAGCCTAAATTCGATAGATGACCATTGAGGGTGCGAAGCACCCTTTTTTTATTTTTGGATTTTTTTTGCATATATTTTGTTCAATTCTCTATTTTAAGTCTTAATCATCATCATCGCGGTCACCTCGGCGATCGCGGTCATCATCGTCACCATCACGGTCGTTATATCTTCCGTTATCCTCATCACGATCCTGATTTAACACTGAACGCTCGTCATCTTCACGATTATTGCCCCAGTCACAGGCGCTTAATCCAAGCACGCCCAGCAAAGACATTGCACAAATCCACTGTTTCATCTTGCATTCCTCATTGTGATATCGTTTGAATATCGGGGCAAAATAGCTCTGGATCTAGCCGATTCATGTCGGAATTTTGTCAGGATGTTTTGTGCTGCATTTTCAATGGAGCTGTATTCTGAAATTTCCGGCATAAAAAAACGCATCCTGAGATGCGTTTTATATTTGGCAGGAATGAATTACCAGCCCAAAGCTTGTTGCTGCTTTTTCACCAGTTCCTGAATGCCTTTCTCCGCCATTTCCAGCATGGCATCCGATTGGGTACGGGTAAATGGCTTGTCTTCCGCAGTGCCCTGAATTTCAATAAATTCACCGGCCTGTGTCATCACCACGTTCAAATCGGTTTGACAGTTCGAATCTTCTTCATAGCAAAGATCCAGTAATACTTCATCTTTGAAAATACCAACAGAAACCGCAGCCACCAGACCTTTTAATGGATCATGTTTGATTTTCTTTCTTTCCAGCAAAACATTCATGGCATCGACCAGCGCCACCGCAGCACCGGTAATCGCTGCAGTACGGGTACCGCCATCAGCCTGAATCACATCACAGTCAATGGTAATGGTATTTTCACCCAGCTTTTTCAGGTCAACCATTGAGCGCAAGCTACGACCGATCAGACGCTGGATTTCCTGGGTACGGCCACTCTGTTTGCCACGTGCCGCTTCACGGTCGCTACGGGTATGGGTTGAGCGTGGCAACATGCCATATTCAGCCGTCACCCAGCCCTGGCCCTGACCTTTCAGGAAACGTGGAACAGAACTCTCTACACTGGCAGTGCACAGTACTTTGGTATGACCAAACTCAACCAATACCGAGCCTTCCGCATAACGTGTATAGTTACGGGTAATTTTCACTTCACGTAATTGATCTAATGCTCGTTGGTCGATACGCATGATAAGTCCTGTATAGGCTAAAAATAATTGCGGCTCAGTATAACAGAAGCCTTTGCCAAGATTGGTCAGCCGGATGATTGATTTACAAAATCGATGCATCAGAGTGCGGTTAAATGTCGAAATTCTGCCGACCTGTGGCGCTACGATTTGCCTTAATTTTTGCTAGACTAAATCTCCCCTTGAGGAAACCCGTTTATGTCCTTACGTGAAGATCGCAAGCAACAAAGCCATCAGGCGCTACTGGATGCCACACTGGCCTTGAGCAGTCAGGGTCGCGCTTTTAGCACCATCAGTCTGCGTGAAGTCGCGCATGCCGTTGGATTGGTGCCCACGGCATTTTATCGGCATTTTCAGGATATGGAGCAGTTGGGACTGGAGCTGCTGGATCAGGTCGCGATTCATCTCAAGGGAGTGCTGAATCAACTGGGACAGGCCTATCTGTATCAGCCCAACACCCGGACTAAAACCGGAATTGAGCTATTTTTTCAGGCAGTCGAATATCACCCTGAACCCTGGATTTTTTTTGTTGCAGAACGCTGGGGGGGCTCGGCAATGTTACGTGCAGGAATAGAACGGGAAATTCGTTTTTTGACTGAAGATGTCATGCATGAACTGGAAAAAATGCAAGCCGCCCAACATATCCAGTCTTCGCAAGATTTGCAGGCACTGGCACAGATGCTGATTGATCTGTCGCTGAACTGGGCCATGGGCTGGATTCATCTGCAACATCAGGCTGATCCAGAGCTACGCCGCACCCAATCCAATGTCTTTAAAACCCAAAGCGTGCTACAGATGCAGCTTTTATTGCGAGGGATTTTGCACTGGCATCGACTTCCGACAAAAACAGCAGATCCGTCAATCAATACAGAAACAAGTACTCCCCCCATCTGAATAAAAAAACCTGCATTATTGATACAGGTTTTTTACGGATACTCGGTTATTTCTTATTTGGCTTTACGCTCTTTTTCAATCAGGTAATTCACCACCTGAATTACTTTGGCATCATTGCCCTGCACAATATATTTACCATTGACAGTCACCGCCGGTACGCCGCTTAACTGATATTGAGCAGCCAGATTTTTGGCCTGCGCAATTTTTGACGAAATCGGGAATGATTTATAAGTCGTGTTAAATTTTGCTTCAGAAATACCATAACGGGTATAGAACTTGGCCAGTTGTGCCTGTTCTAAAATTGGACGCTGCTTGTCATGAATATCATGGAATAACTGCAAATGGGCTTTTTGGCGCACACCCAAAGCTTCAGACACATAATAAGCACGTGCCGCCTGTTCCCAGAGTGGATTCATCGCAGCAGGTGTACGTACAAAACGAACATCTTTAGGTAATTTTTTCAACCAGCCCTGCATATGTGGTTCCAGCATGAAACAGTGACCACAGCCATACCAGAAGAATTCACGTACTTCAATTTTGCCCGGTTTTTCGACTTTGACTGGTTGTGCGACCACCTGATAGTCCTGACCTGCCACAAAATTGGCCATAGCACTGCCGGAAAAGGCCAAAACAGATGCGGCAACAGCGCCTAAAAGGAATTTTTTCATTGGGATTATCGTCCTCTAAATCATTATGCTTAGTTTATGTGTTCACTATAAATCAATTATGCCGGTTTCGTTTTCATTCTGTGAACTTTTTTGCTGCTTTTATCGCTTTTTCTGCCAGAATCGCTACACTAAACCATCGGACTGATTTTCAAGGTTTTAAATCAGTTTCTCTGGCCATTCGGCACGTATATATTTTTAGCTAATCATGACTGATTGAGGTGACACCGATGTCGCAATTGAATGTTGATCCACAAGAAATTGCCAAGTTTGAAGCATTTGCAGCTATATGGTGGGATCAGCATTCTGAGTTCCGCCCCTTGCACATGATTAATCCACTACGTTTAAATTGGATTGATGAACACGCCGGTGGCCTGAGCGGCAAAAAAGTGCTGGATGTCGGCTGTGGCGGCGGTATTCTGGCCGAAAGCATGGCGCGTCGCGGTGCCGATGTGCTCGGGATTGATATGGGTGCAGCCCCGCTCAATGTGGCACGCATCCATGCCGAACAGGAAGGTGTGAGCAATATTGAATATCGTCAGGTGCCAGTCGAGCAACTGGCAGAGGAACAGGCTGGCCAATATGACATCGTGACCTGCATGGAAATGCTAGAGCATGTGCCAGATCCGGCATCGATTATTCAGGCCTGTCACAAGCTGGTCAAGCCAGGTGGCCATGTGTTCTTCTCGACCATTAACCGCAATCCGAAGTCCTATTTATTCGCCATTATCGGGGCAGAATATGTCTTGCGCATGCTGGCCAAAGGCACCCATGATTACAGCAAATTTATCAAGCCATCCGAGCTGGCACATGACATTCGTAATGCCGGTTTAAAACTCAAAGACATGACCGGTCTGCACTATAATCCGCTGACCAAGCGTTATTGGCTGGCACCGAATGTTGATGTGAACTATATGGTGTATACCGTGAAAGACAGCGCAGCAGAGACCACAGCATGAAAGCCGTTTTATTTGACCTCGATGGAACCCTGATTGATACCGCTGCCGATTTTATCCGGATTATCCAGCAGATGTGCCGTGAAGAAGGTCGCGCACTGATTGAACCCGAACTGATTCGCACCCAGGTCTCCGAAGGCGCTCGTGCCATGGTGAAACTGGTCTATCCGGAACTTCAACTGGAAGATCCGGTCTTTCTGCAACACCGTCAGCGCTTTCTAGACATGTACGGCGCAGATATTGCGGTCGATACCGATCTGTTTGATGGCATGTATCCATTACTTGAAAAGCTAGAGGAAAATGACATTCCTTGGGGGATTGTGACCAATAAACCGCGCTGGCTCAGTGAGGCTTTACTGCAAGCACTGAATCTGAGTGAACGCTGTGCGGTGCTGGTATGTCCGGAAGATGTGACACGCACTAAACCCGATCCTGAACCGATGTATCTGGCAGCCAAGCAACTGAATCTTGCCGCAGAAGACTGTATCTATGTCGGAGATCATCCACGAGATATTGATGCTGGCCGTCATGCCCAGATGCCGACCATTCTGGCTGCTTACGGTTATTTGCCGTTGCAATACAAAGACGATTTAAACGCCTGGCAGGCCGACCATATCGTGCATACTGTGCCAGAATTACATCAATTGATTCAGACACTGGTACTAAAGCAGCATACTGCTGTATCTTGAATGCTTAACACTAAATAATAAGAAATGAGGAGGTAGATAATGAAATATTCAGCATATCAACCTCGCCCCGATCTGCTCAAGGATCGTATTATCCTGATCACAGGTGCGGGCGATGGCATTGGACGTGCGGCAGCAATCAGTTATGCCTTGCATGGTGCAACCGTGGTGCTGCATGGACGTACCCTGAATAAACTGGAAGTCATCTATGATGAAATTGAAAGTTTAGGTGCACCGCAACCTGCCATCTTGCCGCTACAGCTCTCCAGTGCTTCGGAACAGGATTATGAGCTTCTGCTCGACACCCTGGACCGTCAGTTTGGCCGTCTGGATGGGATCTTGCACAATGCCGGCATCCTTGGTGAGCGTACAGAACTGGCGCATTATTCGCCTGAGGTCTGGGATGATGTCATGGCAGTCAATCTGCGGGCGCCTTTTGTCATGACCCAGGCGCTATTACCGCTCTTATCCAAATCTGAACATGCTTCGGTGGTATTTGCCAGCTCGGGTGTAGGCCGCGAAGCCCGGGAACGCTGGGGTGCATATTCGGTATCTAAAATCGCGATTGAAGCCGTAAACCAGTTATTTGCCAAGGAACAGGTACATCCGAATATCCGCTATAACTGCATCAATCCCGGGGCAACACGGACTGCCATGCGTGCCAGGGCCTATCCCAATGAAGATCCCAAGACCCTGCCAACACCAGATTCGATTATGCCGGCCTATCTGTATCTGATGGGCGATGACAGCCTGCATATGAATGGTCAGAGTATCGATGCCCAGGATTAAGCTTATTCAGGTTGAACTAAGGGAGCGATAGCTCCCTTTTTCTATGCATGTACGTCTTAAACAGCGCCTCAATCTGGAGTAATGCTGGCCAGATCACATTGAATTTCACCCAAATTACCGCATACTAAGCCCCAACAAATTTCACTCGAGTGCATCATGACTGAATTAAACAATATTACGGTGACCAACTTAGACGATGGCATGGTGTCACTGCTGATCGATCAGCAGCCGATTTCAGAAAAATACGGTACCAAGTTTGAAGCCAGCATTGTGGAAGACCTCAAGGCACTCGAAAATGGTCATAAACTCAAATTATTCGAGCAGTTCGTTTTTTCACATACGGATCTGAATTTTGAACATGCCTATTATTATGTGACCGGCATTGAAAAACTGGACGATAGCTACCGCCTGGCCAAGCATTTTGTTTATCGCATTAAAATCGAAGGACAACCGGAAATCGAACATATCATCAGTAATCAGGGCAAAGCCATGACTACCGAAGACGTGCGTAACTTTATCCAGGCACATGTACAGAAAGCCCTGAATGATTATACCGATCTGAATTACGCTTATTAATAGCCGGGCTATGGAGATCTTTAGGGCACATGTTAACAGGTGCCCTTTTGAGCCGTGTGCTCTTGACAGAATCTCAAATCGGATTTACTTATCAAAATTATAAAATTATTCGGTTTTTTAAATAACTTGTTTTGCACTATGCTGTGCTGATTCCCATACACCAAGATCAGGAGCACAGCATGGCTGACCATAAACGTAAAATTGACACCATTCGCCGGATTGAGCATTTGCAATTGTCCGAAGCCTTGATTGTGGCGCTAGATGATGCAGTTCAAGCCGAATCTGTGGCGGCAGCAATCCAGTCCTTGCAAGGTTTGACCGAACAATGGAATTAAGCTTAAAAGCTCTTTAACATGGTCTACGCTTTAAGCGGGGCATCCATATTTTGCTGGCGGTCTCAATGCTGCTTTTTTGAGCGATATCATCGATTTTAGCTTGCATGTTGAGCCTCACTTTGATGAGATAAGAACCAAGCTCGGCATGCCGGGCCATAAGGTACATGCATAGTCTAAGGTCATGTAAAATCATGACATAATCA